>JBGQIG010000022.1:0-15265 GCA_041498365.1 Terriglobia bacterium
ACTCAGCATTCAGCACTCAGCATTCAGCCATGATGGGTTTCTGCTGGGATCGGAAAGGTTCTCGACGGCTGAGTGCCGACTGCTGAGTGCTAAGTGCTGTCCTCAAAAATGGTCGTCCATGCGCTGCACCCGTCCCGCCAGGCTCCTGGCCTGGATGGCACGGTCCCAGGGACCGGCTTGCCAATTGTCTTTCTGCTTCTCCCGATGAATCCACGGCGGCAAGGTGATGGATAGATTCAGCGCAATGGCTACCGCGTAGGGCTCGTACAACGATCGCAAATCACCCAGCTTTTCCTCGAACCCGACGCCGTCTCGCAGCTTTACTCCACGTTCGGCCAAACTCTGCTTTAGCCAATTCAGTTCCTGCGCGGGCAAGCGGTCGGAAGCGTGAGGATTGTAGCGTGTGTTTACCACCTGGGCCAGGTCCACCACCGCGTGCCGTGCCATGGCGAAAGTGATTTTGGCCTGCTCGTCACGCAATCCATCCACGCCTGCCATTACCAGCGCGCTGGCGTCCAGGATCGTGGTCAATGCGCCCAGCCAGGATTGATTGTTGTGCTGCGAGCGAAAAAAGCTCAGCACGGGATACGACAGATGGCTTTCCAGTACCTCGGCCGCCCAACGTTCCCAATCCTTGAAAATCTGATCGAGCACCGCCTGTTGCGGACAGCTCCCGAACCTGGCCAGCAATTCTGCCGCGGTTGGGGGCGAGCCCGCCCGGGCATCGAGCAGGGAAATCTCGATCTCGCGCCGGGAGAATGACGAATAGATGGTGGGCAAATAACCTATCACCACGCCCAAAAAGGCAAAGCCCAGGCCGGCTTCGATCACAGCCAGGGCGCGGGCTACACCGGAACTGGGGATGATGTCCCCGTAGCCCAGGGTGAAGAAAGTTTCACCGCTGTGATAAATCAGAACGCCAAACGTAAGCGGTTCGTCGCCCAAGCGGAAGTGTTCACCCGCTCCGTATTGCAGCAACGCGAAACCAAAGATCAGCCCCGCAGCCCACAGGGCCAAAAGGAAAATCAGCGAGAGCGGTCCGAAGTAGCCGAGAAAATTTTCACGCCGGGCTTGGCCCGGAATGTGCGCCGCGAGTTTCCGCCACGGAATCCACGTACGCCGGTAGAACCAGGAAGTGATGCGGAAGGTACGGCGCACGCGGCGCGGCAGCACCACGGTCTCGAATGCATCCAGCAGGATGGCCAGGATGGAAACAATTCCGGCTATGGCGGAGAGAATATGCATCAGGCGATCAGATGGCGAAGATGTGGGCGCGAGCGTCCCGCTCGTGCAGGAGCGCAACTGACCTGGTTTTCCGCAGGCATCTCGTGGGGCAGCATCTTCGTCACTCCCGCACGAGCGGGACGCTCGCGCCTACATCACACGCGCACGAAATGGTAGCAGATTCAGCGCGAGCTTCCGTCTCTCACTAACTGGATCGATTTTCCGGAAGCTGCGGAGCGCCTGGCGGCGTCGAGGATCTCGGTAACGATGACATTGGTTTCGAGCGAAGACGGCCCTTCCGGGGACGCTCCGCCCGTGATGACAGCTCTCAGGAATGACAACGAATCATCATAGGGAGAAGGCACCAGCTTGGCAGCGATCGACTGCTCGTCTTTTCCTGGCAGGCGCACCCGCACATCGTCATGGCGCACTGTGATCACGTAGCCAGTCCGGCCATAAACTTCCATATCCTTCCGGTCGAACGGCCAGTTCCACGATGCCTGCAGGATCGCCTGCGCCTTGGGGTAGGTCAGGATGATGGTGGCCTCGTCATCCACGCGCGGATATATTTCTGGCTTGATTTGCTGGGTGACGGCAGTCACCGAGATCGGCCGCTGCCCATCCATCAGCCAGGTCATGAGATCGGCGCCATAGCAGCCGAAATCAAAAAGCGCTCCGCCTCCGCCCAGCTTGGGATCGGTGAGCCAGGTGAAAAACTCGGGCTGGACGCCGATCTCCTTCGGGCCCTGATGGCCATCGTGGACGACAACCTTGCGAATGTCGCCAATCGCTTTCTCGTGAACAAGATCGTAGGCGGCGTGGTTGCTGCGATACCACGAGGTCTCATAGTTCACCAGTACCTGAATCTTGCCTTTGTGCGCAGCGTCCGCAATGGCGTGGGCGTCCTCGGCGCTGACCGCCAGCGGCTTTTCCATCATGACGGGGACGCCGCGCCGGGCGCAGATTTCCACCACCCGCCGGTGGTCGTAGGTGTTCGTATACGCCAAAACAGCTTGCGGGTGGGTCTTTTGCAGCATGTCGTCCAAGTCGGTAAACATCAGGCTGCGGTCGAGGCCAAACTTGGTTACGTATCGCGATACGACTTGCTGGTCCAGCTCGGCGATGCCTACGATCTGGATGTCCGACCGATGCAGCGAGTGCTGGAAAAATCCGTCGGCGTGCCCGTGAATGAGTCCGGCGATGGCGACACGTAGCGGCTCCGCGCTTCCAGTGGTTTGCGCTTCGGACACGGTTGGCATCATTAACAAGGAGGCGGCAAGAAGGATGACAAGAGAGAGATATCTCATTTCGACCTCGGGATGCGGCAGAGATGGTAGCAGATTTACGGGTGAAACCGGTTCACGGCGTTACATGCGCCGCCGTCAACGCACTCTGGAGCGCCTGCAGCTCTTTCAAGACCCCGCGTAATTTTGTTGACTCCAGCGCGTTGGCCCCGTCGGATTTGGCTTCCTTGGGATTATCGTGGACCTCCATGAATACTCCATCGACACCTGCGGCCACGGCCGCGCGCGCCAGCAGAGGAATGAACTCGGGCTGTCCGCCGCTCACCGCGTGATCTCCGTCGGCGGCCGACGACGGCAGCTGCACCGAATGCGTGGCGTCGAAGACCACGGGAACAAATTTGCGCATGATGGCCAGCGAGCGCATGTCCACCACCAGATTGTTGTAACCGAAACTGGCTCCGCGCTCGGTCACGAAGACTTTATCGTTGCCCGCGGTGCGGCATTTCTCCACTACATGCCGCATGTCGGCGGGCGAGACGAACTGGCCCTTCTTGATGTTCACCACACGCTCGGTCATGGCCGCGGCCACCACGAGATCGGTCTGACGGCATAGGAATGCCGGAATCTGCAATATATCGGCGACTTCCGCGACCTTCGCCACGTCAGCGGTTTCGTGCACGTCGGTCAGAATCGGCACGTGCACTTCGTCTTTCACTCTTTTCAGGATCCGCAACCCTTCCGCAAGTCCCGGACCCCGATAACTTCGAATGGAAGTGCGGTTGGCCTTGTCGTAGGACGCTTTAAAGATGAAAGGGAAATTCAGCGAGCGGGTAACGCCCTTGATCACTTCCGCCATGAAGATGGCGTGCTCTTCGCTCTCGATCACGCACGGGCCGGCAATGAGAAAAAGATTTCCGCCGCCGATCCGGACCGCATCGATCTGAAAGGAAGTCGTCATGTTTGAACCACTGGGGACACTGAGGACACAGAGAAAACCAACTTGATTCCCGGAGTTTCCTCCGTGCCCTCTGTGTCCTCCGTGGTTAACCTATCGTCGCGACACTTTCTCCGGCCGATGAAACATCTCCACTTCAGAGGCCGCCTTCTCCGCCCGCCGCTTTAGCCCGTGCTCGTAAGCCGCGCCTACGAACGTCTTGAACAGAGGATGCGGCTCCAGCGGCTTCGACTTGAACTCGGGATGGAACTGGCAGCCGATGAAGTGGGGATGATCGGGCAGTTCGACCATCTCCACGTAAGTGCCGTCCGGCGTTGACCCGGAAATTCGCAACCCGCCGGCGGTCAGTGTCTCTTCGTACTCACGGTTAAATTCGTAGCGGTGACGATGGCGTTCGCTGATTTCGAGTTTGCCATAGATCCTGTGCGCCAGGGTTCCGGGCTCGATCTTGCAGGTCCACGCTCCCAGGCGCATGGTTCCTCCCAGCTCCTCCACTCCACGCAGTTCACGCAGTTTGTAGATGACGCGGTGCGGCGTGGCCGGATCGAATTCGCTGGAGTTGGCGTCAGCCAGTCCGCACACGTTACGCGCAAACTCGATGCATGCGGTCTGCATGCCCAGGCAGATGCCAAAATACGGAACCTTGTGTTCTCGGGCGAATCGGATGGCAATCAGCATGCCCTCGATGCCGCGCTTGCCAAAGCCGCCCGGCACCAGCAACCCGTCATAGTCCGCGAGCTGTTCTTCGTAGGTCCGGTCTCCCGTCTCCAGGCCTTCAGCTTCAATCCAGTTGAGATTCAGCTTCAGGTTGTGGGCCAGCGCGCCGTGGACCAGCGCCTCTTTCAATGACTTGTAGGAGTCTTCGTATTCGACGTACTTGCCCACAATCCCGATTGTGACTTCGTCCTTCGGGTTGTAGACCCGCTGCACGATTTCCTCCCAATCCTTCAGGTCGCGATCCTTCGCCTCGAGACGCAGGTAGCGGAGGACCAGCGAATCCACGCCTTCACGCGAGAACACCAGCGGCACCTCGTAGATGGAGGCTACATCTTTGGCCGTGATGACCGCCTCTTCCTCCACGTTGCAGAAGAGCGCGATCTTGGATTTGATCTCTTTGGAGAGAAATCGGTCAGTGCGGCAAAGCAGAATGTCAGGCTGAATTCCGATGCTCAGCAGCTCTTTTACCGAGTGCTGCGTCGGCTTGGTCTTGAGTTCCTGAGCGGCGGCGATGAACGGCACCAGGGTCACGTGCATAAACAAAGTGTGGTCGCGGCCCAATTCCTGCCGCATCTGCCGAATGGCCTCCATGAAAGGCAAGGACTCGATGTCGCCGACCGTGCCCCCGACTTCGACGATGGCGACATCCACATCCTGCGCAACTTTTTTCATTGCGGCTTTGATTTCGTTGGTTACGTGAGGAATCACCTGCACGGTCTTGCCCAGATAATCGCCGCGCCGCTCCTTGGCGATGATCTGCTCGTAAATCCGCCCGGTGGTCCAGTTGTTATCGCGAGAAAGCTTGGCGTGGGTGAAGCGTTCGTAGTGGCCGAGGTCGAGATCAGTCTCGGCGCCGTCATCGGTGACAAATACTTCTCCATGCTGGAAGGGAGACATGGTGCCCGGGTCGACGTTGAGATAAGGATCGAACTTCATCAGGTTGACTTTCAGCCCGCGACTTTCCAGCAGGCAGCCAATCGAGGCTGCCGCCAGTCCCTTACCCAACGAAGACACCACGCCCCCGGTCACAAAGATGTACTTTGCCGACATCGATTCCTCACACTAGATTGTCTTTGGAATTTTGTGCAGGATGGGTGCACAACTGATTATGCCAGAAAAATATACGCGTGACTAGGCGAAGTTTTGGGGTGACAGTCGTGGTGTGGGTATGGCAATCGGCTGAATTCACGGTGGCGTCCGAAAACCACCGCTGAAGCCCGAACCGCGTTTGCCGGCATCGGTCTTGAAGGAGACTTCTGGAGATTGCCGGATTGAAAGGCGTTCCCGGAGTACACTGGGCGGTAGCAGGTTGCATCCAATAAATTAGTCCCATGGGTCAGATTCATCGCATCCTGATAGCCCTGCTAGCGGGAATCACACTTTGCCTGCTGATGGCTACGCCTGCGACGGCGCAGCAACTGGCCAAGCGTCTGATCCTCAAAGATGGTTCCTACCAACCTGCGACTAAATGGGAAGTTAAGGGCGATCGTGTGCGCTACCTGAGTGCGGAGCGCAACGAGTGGGAGGAAGTGCCTAACTCTATGGTGGATTGGGCCGCCACTGAACAATATGAAAAGGACCGGGCTGCGGGAAAGCCGTCCCCGGAGGCAGTGGAGCTCGACAAAGAGCTTGAGGCCGAACGTCAGGCGGACGAAGCCAGGTCTCCGCATGTCGCGCCGGGCTTACGGTTGCCCGAAGACGGAGGCGTGGTGCTGCTGGACACTTTCCAGAGTCAGCCGCAGCTGGTCGAATTGCAGCAGAGTGGCGGCGCGCTCAACAAGAACGTAAAGGGGAACATCCTGCGCGCGACTATCAATCCCATTGCCAGCGCGAGGCAGACCATCGAGCTCCCCGGCCTACACGCCAAAATCCAGGCGCACGCCACCTTGCCCGCCATCTACGTGAATGTCGGGCAACAAGACCAGCTTGACAAGGCACTTCAGATCGCCGAGAAATCCAAGCAGGAAGATCTGCCCTGGGACCGTTTTCGCATCGTGCATCTGCAAGGCAAGCAGGATAAGCGAATCGTCGGGGACATCAAGATCGCGGTCTACGGCAAGGTCAGCCAGGAACAGAAATTTGTGCCTACCACAGCGACCAGACTTACGGGCGGCTGGATCAAGATCACTCCGTCCAGCGAGCTCGTTCCCGGCGAGTACGGCGTGGTCGAGCTCTTGGGCAAGGAGGGCATGAATCTGTATGTCTGGGATTTCGGGGTAAACCCATCTGCCGGCGCCAACGCGATGGCCTGGAAACCGGACCCCTCAGCAAACAACCCGCCGCCCGATAAGCCTAAGGAATTGGAGAAGAGGAAGTAGAAAGCTCTCAGCCCTCAGCTCTCAGCAAGTTCGATCCAGGAAAAGCGAGAGCCTGTCTTGATCCAAGTGGAAGAGACGCTCGTCGATTGCTCGGAAGGCAAGCTGACGGCTGATAGCTGATGGCTGAGAGCTTGCGCCTCTAGAACGGCGTTGACCCTCGATTGCCCTGCGATTAGACTAGGCTCGTTTTTCCTTACCTCAGGACTTGCCCTTGAAAGTCTATCGCTCTACCCGTCAGCTACTGGTTGACGTCGAACGCACCCTTGCCGCTAACCGGCCCTCCTTTTCCCATTCTCCGCTGGACGACGTGATCGAGCTGCTCTGTCGCGGACGTCACTATCCCTGGGTGGGCATCTTCCTGGCCGCAGGAGAAAATTTGCCCCAGCACTTGTTGGGCGCGGGCGGCGCCTGCCGGGTCAAGTTGCGCTCGCGGAAACTCGCTCCAAGATCCTCATCTCCATGAAGTTGGCGTCGCGAGAACTGGGAGTGCTCAGCGTCGAAAGCAATCACGAAAATGCCTTCGGCGCCGAAGACCGGGTTTTGCTGGAAGGCGTTGCCGACGCGTTGGCGCGGTTTCTCGCCGGTCGGGGAAAATATCTGGCGCGCAAGGCTCGACAGGAGCCGGCGGCCAGCCAACCTAAGGCGCGAGAGCGTGCAGCCTAACCGGTCTCTCAACCTGACTGACACTAAGCGGAGCCGGAGCTCAGCTTCGTAGATTCTTCCTGAATACGTTTCCAGGCGCGTTCCACGTGTCGAGACATGGTGTTGGTCTGCCCCACGCACAGCCGCAACGTGAAGCGGTCGTTCAGCCGGGTATGCGTGAGATAGAGGTCACCGCTGTGGTTGAGGCGATCCATCAGAGCTTGATTGATCTGGTCTCCACCCTTGTGGCGGAAGCAGACCAGATTCAGGGGAGCGGGCGCGGCCAGTTCGAAGCGGTCGTCTTGCTTTACCCATTCGGCAAAATTCTGGGCCAGCTCGACGTGGTGCCGGATGTGATACTGCAGGCCTTCCATGCCGTAGTGCCTGATCACGAACCACAGCTTGAGCGATCGGAAGCGCCGGCCAAGCGGAATCTGCCAGTCGCGATAGTCAATCACCGCTCCCGTTTCGGTGGCCCGGTTGCGCAAATACTCCGGCAGCACGCTGAGGGTCTGGATGAGCGCCTTGCGGTCGGCCACGTAGAAACAGTCGCAATCGAAATTGGTGAACATCCATTTGTGCGGATTGAAGCAGTAACTGTCGGCGAACTCCAGCCCGGCGTGAATATGACGAAGTTCTGGACACAGTGCAGCCGTGCCTGACATGGCGGCGTCCACATGCAGCCACAACTTGTTCTCGCGGCAGATAGCCGCGATTTGCGCTACCGGATCGATCGCATTCGAAGATGTGGTCCCGACCGTAGCGCAGACGAAACACGGAATCAGGCCTGCACGGCGGTCCTGCTCGATCTGCCGGGCCAGGGCCGCCGGCCGCATGGCAAAGTTTTCGTCCACTTCGATCAGGCGCAGATTGTCTCGCCCGATTCCGGCGATCTGGGCGCCTTTTTCCAGTGAGGAGTGTGCCTGAGATGAGGTGTACGCCGCCAACTTGCCATCACAGCCACGTGCATTGCTGACGAAGTTCGTAGCCCGCTCCCGTGCCGCCAACAACGCGCACAGCGAGGCGCTCGAGGCTGTGTCCTGTATGACTCCTCCGCCACTGCTGGTGGAAAGAAATTTCTGCGGCAGACCAAGCATGTGGACCAGCCAGTCCAACACGTGCGTCTCCAGTTCAGTACAGGCCGGGCTGGTTGCCCACAGCATCCCTTGCACGCCCAGGCCGGAAGAAAGCAGGTCGCCCAGAATCGCCGGGCCGGAAGCATTCGAAGGAAAGTAGGCGTAGAAATTCGGCGATTGCCAGTGGGTTACGCCGGGCAGGATCAGCTTTTCGATATCTGCCAGGATAGTTGGGAAGGACTCACCTTTCAACGGAGGTTCCGCGGGTAAAGAAGCGCGAATCTGTCCCGGCTCCACCCTCGAGAGCACGGGAAAAGATTCAATGCGGGCATAATAGTCAGCGATCCAGTCCACCACGGCGTGTCCGTGGCGCCGGAATTCGTCCGGGGTCATGTGAAAGGATTTCTCGGTGGTCATTGGCTCTCCGTGCGGGAAGGACATCTTAAACCAGGCAGCCAAGAACGAGTGACTCGGCGCGGGAATTGTTTCAAGCTGACCTGTCAGCCCAGGTGCCCGTAATACACCAGCGTGTTGTACTCGAACGCCACTTGTCCGCTTACCTGATGCGTATCAAATATCCTACGCAATTCGTGGAGCATCGGCTCATAGCCGGCATCGTCCGCTTGCGGCGTGTAGGAAGAAGACAGCAACCGCCCTTCGAGCGCCGGATAATCGAGTTCTTGCTGATAGTCAAAAGTGCGGAGCTGAAATGGGGAGGGCGCGAAAAATGTCTCCATTTCCTGCGTGGTGCGCTCGTGCCGGACGCTCTGGTAGTCCGTGCCATAGGTAAGCAGCAGCCGTTCGTACTCGCAAAGAAATGGCGTCGAATCGGTGCGCCGCTCGTTCCACAGCAACACGGTCCAGCCCCCGGGCCGGCAGATGCGACTGAACTCACGCCGCGCTTTCTGGCGATCAAACCAATGCGCTGCCTGGGCGGCGGTAACAAAGTCGACGCTGTGATTCGCGAGGGTAGTCGCTTCCGCCGTTCCTTCCACACTGGTGAAATACGGGTAGGCACCCAGAAATTCTTCTCCGGCTTTGCGCATTTCGGCATTCGGTTCGACGCCGAATACGCGGTTACCGTTCTCTAACAGCATGCGCGTGAAGATGCCGGTGCCAGAAGCGATATCGGCGATGATGGCACTCGAAGTAAGCCCACATTCCTTCCTCAGCAGATCGACAACCGCAGATGAATAGCCGGGCCGATAGCGAACATAGTTTCCGACGCGGGATGAGAAGCGCTGGGTCGGGTCTGTAACAGGCATGAAATTAGTTTATCTCGGGTCTGCGTTTGGAATCCGCAATAACCACGCAGGGGCGGGTGTCTCACCCGCCCGGCCAAGCGAAGCTCGGCCCTTAATTCGCCCAAATCCCTCCAAATTGCTAAATTAGAAGATTCAACATGCGCCTGGTGGTCAAAGTCGGAACCAGCCTGATTGCGCCCGGCGGGCGCATTGACACTACGCGCATGCGCGCGCTGGTCGATCAACTCGACCTTTCCCGGCATGAGTATTTGATCGTCAGCTCGGGAGCCATCGCCTCCGGCATGACCCACCTGGGCCTCAGCCAAAAACCGGCGAGTGTGCCTCTCATGCAGGCCTGCGCCGCGGTGGGGCAAAGCCTGCTGATGCATACTTACGAACAACTTTTTTTCGGCAAGAAAGTGGTCGCGCAACTCTTGCTTTCGAGCGATGACTTTACTTCTCCCATCCGCTATCGCAACCTGCAGAATGCCCTGCATGAATTGCTCAAGCTCGGCGTGGTTCCGGTGGTGAATGAGAATGACAGTGTTTCGGTGCGCGAACTGGTGGGTGCGTTCGGCGACAACGATGAACTCAGCGCCTTGCTGGCCACCGCAGTCAAAGCTGACTGGCTGCTGCTACTCACTGATGTGGACGGCTTTTATGTTCCCAACGGCAAACGCCCGCGACTGCTGCGCACGGTGCGCAAGCTGACTCCGCGCATGGAAGCCGTCTGCAATGGCAAAGGCAAGCTGGGCAGGGGAGGCATGCGCTCCAAGCTGCGCGCAGCCAAGCTGGCCAGCGAAGCCGGCGCGAACGTGGCCATCGCAAACGGACGCCATGCGCACGCCATTCCGTGGGCGCTCGAGCGCAAGATCGGGACCTATTTTCCCCCGCAGCGCAGAAAGTCCTCCGATGGCAACTAGCGTCAGGACGCCAACCTCGACTCGCGACAAGCTGCTCCGGGCTCGGGAAGCCGCCGCGAGTCTGGCGCAGTTCTCGACGGCGCAGAAGAACGCCATCCTGCTGGCCATGGCGGACGCGATTGCAGCCAATGCCGCAAGCATACTCAAGGCAAACCAGGAGGACATGGACGCCTCCGGAATCGCGGGCTCGATGCGCGACCGCCTTTTGCTCAATCCAGATCGCATTGCGGCCATGACGTCGGGCGTGCGCGAGGTGGCGGGCCTTCCCGATCCGGTCGGAGAAACACTGGCGGAATGGACCCGGCCCAACGGTCTGCTCATCCGCAAAGTGCGAGTGCCGCTGGGTGTGATGGGTGTGGTTTACGAATCGCGGCCCAACGTGACCGTGGATACGGTCTCCCTGGCGCTCAAAACCGGAAACGCGATCGTATTGCGTGGAGGCAAAGAAGCAGCCCACAGCAATCAGAGATTAGTTGAAATCCTGAACAGCGTTGAGGGACTCCCTGAGGGCGCCATCGAACTGCTGGATTCGAGTACCCGCGATTCGGTGCGCGAACTGATCATGGCGCGTGGTTTGGTGGACGTGGTGGTGCCCCGCGGCGGCCCGGAGCTTATCTCATTTGTGGCCGACAACGCGACTGTCCCCGTGATCGAAACGGGGGCGGGGAATTGCCACATTTTCGTGGACGAATCGGCCGATTCCGACATGGCGGATCGCATCGTGATCAATGCCAAGACCCAGCGTCCGTCAGTGTGCAATGCGGCGGAGAAACTGCTGGTACACGAGCGCATCGCCGCGGAATATGTTCCGCGGATTGTGAAAAAACTGCTCCAAGCCGGCGTGGAAGTTCGTGGCGACGATCTCACTCGGCGGTTGACCGCTGGAATGCCCGTTGGCCCCGCGGAAGCTCAGGATTGGGCAAAAGAATATCTACGGCTGTGCATCGCAATTCGAATTGTGCCCAGCCTCGACGACGCAATTGCCCATATTAACCGGTATTCCACCAAGAACTCCGAAGCCATTGTGACCAGCAATGAAGCCAACGCGCGGCTGTTTCTACGGCGGGTGGATTCAGCGGTGGTGTACTGGAACGCTTCGACCAGGTTCTCGGACGGAGGAGAATTCGGCTTCGGCGCCGAGATGGGCATCAGCACACAGAAATTGCACTGCCGCGGGCCGTTCGCTCTGGCGGAACTAACCTCGGCGAAGTATGAAGTGATTGGCAGCGGGCAGGTGAGGTAGAGTCAGGCCGCTGGGAATCGAACCTGCCGTGGCCAAGGCTTCGTGAATGAGGTGAACGACGGTGCTGCAAGCCGGCGACGTGGCTCCTGACTTCGACATTCCTGTCCTGGTCGGCGGAGTGAAAAAACGGTTTCGGCTCTCCGAGCGCCAGGGCAAGCAGAACCTGGTGCTGGCTTTTTATCCCCTGAACTGGGAGCCGGTCAGCACGCGGCAAATGATCGCGTATCAGGTGGAGCGGGAAAAGTTTCTGGCCTGCGCAGCCGAAGTGACCGCCATCAGCGTGGATTCCATCATGAATACGACGGCGTGGGAGCGTGAGATCGGCCCCTTCGATTTCCTCATGGGAAGCGATTTCTGGCCGCACGGAGAAGTCAGCCGCAAATACGGCGTATTGCGAGAAGCCGACTCTCTCAAAGGAGCCAGTGAGCGCGCCATTTTTGTGGTCAACAAAGCCGGCAAGATTGAATTTGCCAAGAATTATCCGGCGGACCAGCTTCCAGATCTCGAGGAAACGATCCAGGCGTTGCGTGAGCTGACGAGAAGTTGAAGTCGCGAGCGAGCAGTCCCGTTAACAGGAGCCCGATGAAATTTATTTCCGCGGCTGTTCTTGCCTTCATTCTCTTGTCCGTTCTGTTTTTTCCCAATGTAAGTGGAACCTCCCAGGCGGCCTTGTCCACGAGGGACGCAACTGCGGCGCCGCTCTTCGGGTTCCGCAACTCGTCAGATGAGACCGCCCGGGAAAGCCGCTTTCTGGCTGTTCCCGATCCTAAACTTGCCGAAGAGCACTTGCGCATCCTGACCCAGGCGCCGCACATGGCCGGCACCGCCGAAGATAAGGAGACCGCGGATTACGTGGCCAGGAAATTCCGCGAGGCCGGGCTGGAGACGGAAATCGTCGAATACCGCGTCTGGATGAACTACCCTGCCGAAATCAGCGTGGACATGACTGCGCCCGCCGGCGTCACCATGCACGGTCCCACCCGCGAAAGGGTGAGTGGCGATCCTTTTCAGGATGACCCTCGCGTAGTGATGCCATTTAACAGCATGTCCCCTTCGGGCGACGTTGAAGCGGAAGTAGTCTATGCGAACTACGGATCGCCCGACGATTTTCAGAAGCTGGAGCAGATGAAGATCGATGTACGCGGCAAGATCGCGCTGGTGCGCTATGGGCAAAACTTTCGTGGGGTAAAAACGTTCGTGGCGCAGGAGCACGGTGCGGCGGGTGTGCTGATTTACTCCGACCCTGCCGACGACGGCTGGCGGCATGGAGACAAATATCCGCAGGGCCCCTGGCGTCCCGACACAGGCGTGCAACGTGGCTCCATCGGCTACATGTTTCAGTTCCCCGGCGATCCCACGACGCCAGGGCTCGCTTCCCTGCCATCCCTTGCGGATTCCAAGCGCACGACGCCGGAGCAGTCAGCGCAGTTGCCGAAGATTCCAACCACACCGCTGTCCTACGCTGACGCCTGGCCGATCCTCGAGCACCTGGGCGGGCCGGATTCGCCTCGGGAGTGGCAGGGTTCACTCCCTTTCACCTACCACGTTGGACCTGGGTCGACAAAAGTGAAGATGCATCTCAAACAGGACTACCAATTGCGCACCATCTGGGACGTGATCGGACGTGTAGGCGGCAGCGAACTGCCTGACGAGTGGGTGGTAGCCGGCAACCACCGCGACGCCTGGGTATACGGTGCGGTCGATCCCAACAGCGGCACAGCGGCCATGCTGGAAGCGGTTCATGGAATCGGCGAACTGTTGAAGTCAGGCTGGAAGCCCAAGCGGACGATCGTAGTCGGCAGCTGGGATGGCGAAGAAGAAGGACTCATCGGCTCCACCGAGTGGGGTGAGCAGCATGAAGCAGAGCTGGCCAACGCCGTCGCCTACTTCAACATGGATGTAGCCGTCTCGGGCCCGAAGTTTGGCGCCTCGTCGGTGCCCACGCTGAAGCAGTTTCTTCGGGAAGTGACGAAGGTCGTCCCCAGCCCCAAGGGTGGCATGGTCTATGACGAATGGCGAAAAACCAGCCAATCGGCAGCAGATGCTGATCGGAGCCCGACCCAGGCCATCGGCGATATTGAACGCACCCCGGCGGCGCAATCCAGGTTCGATGTTCCCGTCGGCGACCTGGGGAGCGGCTCGGACTACACTGTCTTCCTGCAGCATCTGGGCGTGCCCTCGGCGGACGTGAGCTCGACCGGATCGTATGGTGTTTATCACTCGGTCTTCGACAACTTCAACTGGTTCAAAAAATTCGGCGATCCTGATTTCGCTTACGAACAGCAGATGGCGCGCGTGTTTGGGGTCGCGGTGATCCGAATGGCCGACGCCGACGTCCTCCCCTACGACTATGAGCAATATGGCAAGGAAATCGCCGCATACATCGAGGTGGCGAGAAGGAAAGCGGAGGTACAGCTCAGCAGTCTGCCGCCCAGTTTCGCGGAGGCGATTCACGCCGCCCATCAGTTCCAACAGGCGGGAGCCAAAATCCGCCACAAGCAGGAAAACCCGGGCAATGATTCCGCAAAGCTTAATCAGGTCTTGCGCCAGGCCGAACGTGCTTTGCTGATTCCTGAGGGACTGCCCAACCGTCCCTGGTTTCGCCATGCCATCTACGCTCCGGGACAATACACCGGCTATGCGGCGGTGGTAATTCCGGGGGTGAACGAAGCCATCGACCAACGCGATCTGGAGCGGACCCGGCAGCAGATTGCGGTTCTGTCGGCGGCGCTGAATCGTGCGACCAAGGTTCTGGAGGGTTATCGTTGATCGTGCCAGCCCATGCAGTCGAACAGATGCTGAAGACCCTGCCCTCGGCGGCGGCTGCTACCTTTCTTGCATTGTTTCCAATTGTGAATCCCTTCGGCGGGGTTCCACTGTTTTTCGCGCTGACCTCTGACTTTCCCGCAAGCGAGCGCAACCGCACCGCGGTGAAGACAGCCATGTATGTGTTCGGCATCCTTGTAGTCTTCATGTTTTTCGGACGCTTCGTGCTCAACTTTTTTGGAATTTCGCTGCCCGTGCTGAAGATTGCCGGCGGGCTGATCGTGGCCCACACCGCCTGGGGCATGGTGACCGCCTCTACCCGCATCACTCCGGCAGAGAGCGACGAGGCGGCCGAGAAGAACGATATTTCCCTGACCCCGATGGCTATGCCGATTCTTTCCGGCCCCGGCTCGATCGGCGTGGTGATGGGTTTGGCCGCTAACGCAGACAGCATGGTGACGTACTTGGGGATGGTCATCGGGATCGCGGTGCTTAGCCTGAGCGTTTATTTATTCTTACGCCTGGGAGGTCCGCTGGTGGCGAAATTGGGTCCGGGAGCTGTGGCCGGCATAACCCGGGTCTTCGGCTTTCTCATCTTTGCCGTGGCTGTACAGTTGGTTTGGGACGGAGTGGCGGACTTCTGAGATCGAGGGCTGGTCGCAGCCCGATGCTACAGCCATAAGTGATCTGGCCATGCAGTCTCAGGCAGCCGAAGATGTGGCTGCTATGGCCTTCGATCCCGAACCAGTAACCCCCGAAGCAGAAATCGTTTCTGGCGAAATCCATCCGGATGCCAGCCAGGCTTCCGCGGAGAATCTCGAGCTGTCCCCGGCGGTCGGTGAAATGTGGAGAGAACGAGGTGAAGAGCTTGCCCCCGCAAACTATGATTCGGAAGCGCGCCCGGAACCGGATG
>JBGQIG010000023.1:0-15167 GCA_041498365.1 Terriglobia bacterium
CCAGCCCGGGTGATCAATGATTGGTCCAAGCCGTTGCTCGAAGGCGGGCTGGGACCGGGTTCGGCGTCTCAGAACCTGATTCATCAGTTGCAAATCACCGCGGCGGCCCACGGATTCGACCTGGGAACGGCGTTCGAAAAATTCCCCGAGAAGATACAGAACCTCCTGCTGTACGGCGAGGCGGGCAGGAACGGACAGAACGTGAAGCCCGTGAAGCCCGCGAAGACGGGTTTCCGTGGGATTCTGGGGTACCTCAAGCAGATGGTGGACGAATCTACGTCGGACACCTACCGGGAATTTCTTCTGGACTACATGTCGGCCACGGAATGCCCGGTCTGCCAGGGCAGGCGATTGCGTCCCGAGAGCCTGGCGGTAAAGGTAAATGACATGTCCATCGCCGACTTCACCGCATTGCCGGTTTCGCGAGCGCTGGAGACGGCCCGCAAGATCAAACTCAGCGGGCGCGAGGCGACCATCGCGGGGCGAATTGTGCACGAGATTGTGGAGCGCCTGCAATTTCTGGATGCCGTGGGGCTGGGCTACATTTCGCTGGAACGCTCGGCGGCGACGCTCTCTGGCGGAGAAGGACAGCGAATCCGCCTGGCCACGCAGATCGGATCAAAACTGCGAGGTGTCCTCTACGTGCTGGACGAACCTTCCATCGGACTGCACCATCGCGACAACGGACGGCTGCTGAAGGCATTGGAAGAGTTGCGGGACCTGGGGAATACCGTCCTGGTGGTGGAGCACGATGAAGAAACCATCCGGCGGGCCGACTACGTGATTGACCTCGGTCCGGGCGCGGGTCGGCACGGCGGCGGCCTGGTGGCCTGCGGAACTCCGGAGGAGATTGTGCGGGTGCCCGAATCGCTCACCGGCGCATACATTTCAGGGCGGGCACAGATCGAAATGCGAGCCGAGCGCCGCCGGCCAAATGGGGCCGCGATCACGGTTTTGGGCGCGCGGGAACATAATCTCAAGAATCTTGACCTCACGTTTCCGTTGGGCGTGATGACGGTAGTGACCGGCGTCTCCGGCTCGGGCAAATCGACCTTGGTGAATGACATTCTCTACCGCGCGCTGGCCCAGAAGCTGTACCGCTCGCGGGAAGAACCGGGCGCGTTCAAAGCCATCTCGGGCACGGAAAATATCGACAAGGTTATTCGTATTGACCAGTCGCCGATCGGGCGCACGCCGCGCTCGAATCCGGCTACATACACCGGAGTCTTTGCCCAGATTCGCGATCTCTACGCCATGTTGCCGGAGTCGCGCGAACGCGGCTACAAGCCGGGACGATTCTCCTTCAACGTCTCGGGCGGCCGCTGCGAGGCCTGCCAGGGGGAAGGACAACGGCGGATCGAGATGAATTTTTTGCCGGATGTCTACGTGTTGTGTGAAGTCTGTAGTGGCAGGCGCTACAACCACGAGACACTGGCGGTGAAATACAAAGGGCAGTCGATTGCCGACCTGCTGGAAATGCCGGTTTCCGATGCTTTGCCGATCCTGGAGAATATTCCCCAGGTCAGGCAGAAGCTGCAGACGCTGGTAGATGTGGGGCTGGGGTACATCCATCTGGGACAGTCAGCGGTGACGCTCTCCGGCGGCGAGGCCCAGCGCATCAAACTGGCCCGTGAGTTGAGCAAGCGGCAGACCGGGAAGACGATGTATCTGCTGGACGAGCCCACGACGGGTCTGCATTTTGATGACGTGAAGAAATTACTCGATGTATTGCACCGGCTGACTGACCTGGGCAATACAGTCATGATCATCGAACATAATCTGGACGTGATCCGCAACGCTGACTGGATTATTGACCTGGGCCCGGAGGGCGGAGAAGAAGGCGGACGCGTCGTTGCCCAAGGTACTCCCGAGCAGGTGGCGCGGAACAAGAAGTCGTACACCGGGCAGGCGCTGGCAGGATATTTTGCTAATGGGAGCGCAATCAAGGAAAAGAGTTCGATTGCCTAGCGCGGCGGCCATCTCGGAACGGCAGGAGCCTAAACCGCAAAGATGCCGCATTTCTGCCGCGAAGCGGCAGAAAGCGGGAGTTTTTCCCGTACCTGCTAAAGTGGCAGAGGCGAGCGGCCAGCATCTCAGCGGCTTTCAAAGAGGTATACAAACCAATCGTGTCTTCGTCAGACCATCTTATTCCCGAAATCCAGATAGAACCGCCTCCCGAGCCGGCGGGGACCTCTGCCGCGCTGATCAACCCGGGCGCCGAAAATCCGCCATGGAGTGGGCTTGACCTTTGGCTCATAGGGTTGCTGCTGCTGGCGGCCCTGTTTCTGTTCAGCTCGTTATTTTTCGTTGTGGTTTTGCATAGCGGGCGGTCCACAGGTATTTCTGCCACCGAGTTGAGCAAGAACCCTGGGCCGCTGGTGATTGTTCCGAGTATGACGCTGGCGTATCTGGCCATGCTGGTGGCTATGTATGTGCTGGTGACGCGCTACCGGCATAGCCCCTTTTGGCAGGCTGTAGGTTGGCGCTGGCCGAGCGCTGCGTGGTTTGGGTACGTGGTTGGCGGCGGCGTGCTGGCCGTCGGATTGGGAGAGCTTTCGCGGCTATTGCCTATTCCGAAATCGCTGCCCATGGACCGGTTCTTCCAGAACCGGCAAGGCGCGTATCTCATGATGATCTTCGGGGTGGCGGTGGCTCCGCTGGCCGAGGAGATGCTCTTCCGCGGTTTCCTGTATCCGGTGCTGGATCGGTGGCTGCAGACTCTGTTCATGGCGCCGCAGCAGATTCGCCGAGGCTGCATGTGGGTCCTTCTCATAGCAGGCTGGGGATACCTCGAACACAAGCTTCCCCTGGCGTGGTCCCTGTTGCTGGCAGTGGCAGCGTTTCTGGCCATCGGAGCGCGAGCCTTGAGAACCGGTGGCAGGCAGGCAGACCTCGTGCTTCCGGGGGGCGCGTTGGTTGCCTGGGGGCTGGCATCGCGAGCGATTTCCGATCAAGCCTCGGGATGGGCGACGATTGTTCTTCTGGTTGTGGCGGGCTTGCTGGGACTGGTTAGTATGGCGCCGACCGTGGAAGTCTCGGCAGCGGGACGGTGGGGCCGTTTTCTGGCCGTCCTCGCAACCAGTCTTGGCTTTGCCATGGTTCATAGCGAACAGTTGGGACAAGCTTGGGGGCCGCTCCTGATGCTGTTCGTGGTCGGCCTGGTCCTGACCATCACCCGAGTGCTGACTCGATCGGTGACGCCAGGCTTTCTGATTCATGTGGGTTACAACCTCACGCTTTTCAGCGTGCTTTATTTGGGCACGGATCACTTCCGCCATTTGGAGCGCATGACTCAACAATAGGGCGAGCTCGTTCTCGAGCGTGATATCGTAGGTTTTTATGTCTTCCGCACGTCAGGATCTGCTGCGTCTGCTGGCGTCCAAGTCATTCCGGCTGGGACAGTTCAAGCTCTCGTCCGGGGGGACAAGCGACTACTACGTGGACTGCCGCACCACCACTCTCGCCGCCAAGGGTGCGCGATTGACGGGGCAGGTCTTTCTGGATGAGATTCGGGCTCGCGGCTGGCGTCCCAAAGCGATCGGCGGCCTCACAATCGGTGCCGATCCAATTGTGATGGCGGTGGCGGTGGCTAGCGGTGATATGGATGGATTTCTGGTCCGAAAGGCCGAAAAGGAACACGGCACCGGCCAGCGGATCGAAGGGTTCCGGGACAAGGGGGCGCGGGTGGTGATTGTGGATGACGTATGCACCACGGGGGCATCGACGGTTCAGGCGATTGAAGCGGCGCGCGAGTTCGGGTTTCAAGTTGTCGGTGTGATATGCCTGGTGGAACGTCAGGACGCCGGCGGGCGCCCCAACGTGGAGAAGGCGGCTGCGCCCGCCCCGTTTGTTTCCATATTTACCGCCAGCGACGTCCGCAAAGAGCATGTGCTGCAGAACGACGAGACCTCCCCAGGGATGCCGGCGGTGGCTTCCGGCTGCGAAATCTGCGGACGCCCGGCGGTAGTGCACAGCCCGCGAATCCGTTGCGAAGCGCATAAAGTCTAAGAAGCGTCGTTGGTCTTTGGTCGTTGGCCTTTGATCGCCGGCGGCGTGTTGAATCGGCGCAGCACCGTGCGACAACCGACTTAGGGGCCAACGGCCAACGGCCGACGACCAACGACCAACGACTGCCTTATGATTCAGACCCTCGAATGGACCGATTCCGGCGTGCGCTTCATTGATCAGACGAAGCTGCCCATGGAGGAAACTTACGTCAACTGCCGGACTTACATGCAGGTTGCGGATGTGATTCGCAACATGGTGGTGCGCGGCGCGCCCGCCATTGGGGTAGCTGCGGCCATGGGCATCGCGCTAGGCGTGAAGAACTCCAAAGCCGAAAATGGCGGCGATCTGAAGCAGGAGTTCGACCGGATCTGCGATGTGATCGGCGAGACCCGGCCCACGGCGGTCAATCTTTTCTGGGCGATCAGGCGCATGCGGGAGAAATTCGAACTCTTGCGAGTGCGGCCTCTGGCACAGATCAAGCAGGCGCTGATCGAGGAAGCCCAGCGCATGCACGCTGAAGATATTGCTGCCAATCAGGCCATGGGGAGGCACGGAGCCACCTTGATGCCGGCAAACGGAGGCGTGCTTACCCACTGCAATGCGGGCGCTCTGGCCACCTGCGGATATGGCACGGCTCTGGGAGTGATCCGCGCCGCGGTCGAGCAGGGAAAGAGAATCCACGTCTATGCCGACGAGACGCGTCCCTTCTTGCAGGGTTCACGATTGACGGCGTGGGAACTGAAGAAGGATGGCATTCCGACCACTGTCATCTCCGATAACATGGCCGGCGCCATGATGAAGCAAGGCAAAATCAATGCCATCGTGGTAGGCGCGGATCGCATTGCCGCCAACGGCGACGTGGCCAACAAGATTGGAACCTACACGCTGGCAGTGCTGGCCAAGGAACACGGCATCCCGTTTTACGTGGCCGCGCCCTTTTCCACCGTAGATCTCGAAACCGCTGACGGCAGCGGGATTCCCATCGAGCAGCGCGACAGCAAGGAAGTCACGCACATTGCAGGCCGGCAGATGGTGCCTGATGGCGTGGAGGTGGAGAATCCGGCATTTGATGTCACGCCGTCGAATTACGTGACGGCTATCGTGACCGAGAGGGGCATTGCGCGGGCGCCGTATGGGGAATCGTTGCGGAGGTTAGTGTAGGCGCGGGCGTCCCTTCGACTCCGCTCAGGGCAGGCCCGCCCGTGCGTCCCTCTGAGCGAACTTTTCCAGCGGCACTTTCGTAAATACCATTAGCAATTAGAGGGAGGTCCCGTATGTTCACTTTCCTTCTCTGGTGCATTCTCTTTGTGGTGTGCTGGCCCCTGGCGCTACTGGCGTTAGTGTTCTACCCATTTGTATGGATTTTGCTGCTGCCGTTCCGGCTGGTTGGGATTGCGGTGCACGGCGCCCTGGCTTTGGTTTGGGCTGTGGTCATGTTGCCGGCACGGTTGCTGAGTGCACCCTTCCGGATTTAAAAATCACTTGGCACAGGCTGCGGAGAAATTATGCTCTGCAGGAAACTGCGGAACCACAGTGGCTAAAGCCAGACCCGTTTTGAACGACTTACGGCACGACTCGAATTCGTGCCCTTCCCATGGCCATCCGGAATCGTTTTTCTTAAGAAGGTGAGAGGGCTGCCGAAGAAAAACTGCCGAGGTGCGCTCGGCCGGGACGGGTCCCTTCGACTGCGCTCAGGGTAGGCTCCGACCCGCCTCTACGCGGGCAGTGGTGGTCCCTTCGCTCGCGTTGCTGAAAGCTGAGTGCTGAATGCTAAGTGCTAATTGCTGAATGCTAAGTGCTAATTGCTAATTGCTGCACTTCACTCCGGCGACTGCATCCCCGCCTTAACGGCTTTGAGATCCAGATTTCGAATCAGCCGCAGCAAAGAATTGGGATGCATCCCGAGCGCCTTCGCGGCTTCAGTGTAGCTTCCATTCGCTTGCTGGAGGGCTTGCAGGACCAGCTGTTTCTTCGCGTCTTTGATGGTGCCGTGGTACTTGCCCGTCGAGGCCGGAGCTGCGGTATCGGCTTCGAGGATCGCCTCGGGCAAATCGTCGGGGAGGATGGAATCTGTTGAACCCAGCACCAGGGCTCGTTCGATGGCATTCTCCAGTTCACGAACGTTGCCCGGCCAGTCGTAATGCATCAGGCAGGCCAGCGTTTCGAGGGAGAGAGGCTTCACCCGCATTTTGCATTTGCGGCTTGCCTTGGCCACGAAATACTCGGCCAGCGGCGAGATATCTTCACGCCGCTCGCGCAACGCAGGCATGGTGAGAGTGACCACATTGAGGCGGTAGTACAAGTCGTTGCGAAACGTGCCCGCCTTGACCGCTTCGGGCAAGCTTCTGTTCGTGGCCGCCACCAGGCGGATGTCCAGTTTGATGGGGCGTGTGCCGCCCAGACGTTCGAACTCTCGCTCCTGCAAAACGCGCAGCAACTTGGCCTGCAAACTGGGCGCAAGTTCGCTGACTTCGTCCAGGAACAGGGTGCCACCCTCGGCCACTTCAACTTTGCCCTTCTTCTGAGACGTCGCGCCGGTGAACGCCCCTTTCTCGTGGCCAAACAGCTCGCTTTCCAAAAGAGTTTCGGCGATGGCGGCGCAGTTGATGGCCACGAAAGGCCGATCGGCGCGGCCGCTGTTGCGATGGATGGCGTGCGCCACCAACTCTTTCCCGGTCCCGCTTTCCCCCTGGATGAGGACAGTGGAATCGGTGGGCGCAACCCGGCGAATGAACTCGAATACTTTGCGCATCCCGGGGCTTCCGCCGATCATGTTGTGTTCGAGGTCAATTTCGGCGCGAAGTTCCTGATTCTCCTGCTGCAGTTGCTGCCAGTGACGGACGTTGTCAAAGGCCAGGCTGGCTATGCCTGCGACCGCCGTCATCACCTGCAAATGGGTTTCGTCGAACTGCACCATCGGGCTGGAGCTGTCCAGATAGATGACGCCGAACGCTTTGCCTGCAACCATCAGCGGAACGCAAAGCAGGCAACTCACTTGCAGTGCAGCCAGCGTCTTGACCTGGCGGAACGCTTCGTTATCGAAGACGTTGCTCACCACTAACCCGACGCGATCCTGTAGAACTCGCTGCACCACGGTGCGGCTCACCTGGACGGGATGGCCTGGCCCCCGTACTCGGTCCCAGGCGGCGGTAGAAGTGAATTCGTCGGGATGATCGCAGAGCAGGACGGCGCCCCGTTCCGCCGGAACGACGTCGAAGATGAAGCCAAGGAGCTGCCACTGCAGAGAATCCTGGTCGCGAATGCCACCGATTCCGGTGGCAATTTTCAGCAATGAATTCAGGTCCCGGGCCCAGCGGGTCGTCAAAGGCAAGCTGCCAGGGGTGGTGTCGGGTTGCAGGTAGACGGAATCCTCCGCGCGAAGCACAACGGGAGGGCCCTCGAAATCTACGGTTTCCGTGAACTCAACCGGATTTTTGTCAAAATGGGTTCCGCCCTCCCCGAGCAGGAAGACGAACACCGACTCGCCGGCACAAATCTGGTCCCCGTCTCGAATATCCTGTCGCTCTACGGGGACCCCATTCACCAGCGTGCCGTTCCGGCTGCCCAGGTCACGGATGGAGAACTGCTGGCCGTCGGCAAGAATCAGGCAGTGTCGGCGTGACAAAGCGGGATCAGCAACCCAGATCTGATTGGATGAGTCTCGTCCTATCGCCACTTCGCCAGCGGCCAGGGGAAAGGTGGTGCCTTTCAAGGGGCCACCAATGCCCAGCAGTCTGGGATTCATCTCCGACATCCTTGCTGTTTAGCATAGTTGTGGCCGCCTGTACACGCGGCGTGAAAATTAACCCAAGGGATTGGCCGCCGTTAACCGTTGGGTTAGCGGAACACGGTTAGGGCTCCGAGGGCGAAAGTCGGGTTTCTGCGACCCCGAGCGCCAACGTCAAGGCAGTCAGCCAGTTGCGGACAGCAAGCGACCTGGTCCGGCAGACTTGTGGTTCTGGCATGCCACCTGCATTCATCCGGGGCGGCGACCGTTTTCAAAACTGTTGCGATAAGTTAGAGACGGCCGATAGCCAAACAAGCAGTACGGCGTGGGCAACACGGGCTGATCCTGCGTGGTTTCACCGTCTCAAAAACACGAGGAGGTTTTATGAAAAGCCAACTGTTTGCTCTAATCGGCCTGGGCCTGCTGCTGGTGACCGCATCTGCCTACGCCCAGACCGGGGTGGTGAAGGCAAATGTTCCGTTCAACTTCATTGTGGAAAAAGCTGAACTCCCGGCGGGGACCTACCTGATCGATAGCCTCGGCCTGACTGGCAAGGCCATGACGATCCAAAGCGTGGATCGGAAGGTCATAAAGATGGTTCTGCCGAATGCTTGCGAATCGACCCGCGCGCAAGAGACCACCAAGCTGGTGTTCCACCGCTACGGCGACCAGTACTTCCTGGCCCAGGTTTGGACGGCAGGGAATGACCAGGGGGAAGAACTGCCAACCAGCCGTCGCGAGCGCGAGGTCGCAATGGATCATCCGTCGCAGAATGTTGTCGTAGTCGCAGCGCTGCGCTAGATGCGCTTTCGTGGGGGAAGGCCGCACCCCTGGCGTGGCGAAGCAAAAAGAGGGGCACATCCTGTGCCCCTTTTTTCTTGCGGAACGCAACCGCCAAGCAACTGGCGAGCGAAGGCCGTGCCTGCTAACATCGGACCCGATGGCCCGTCCCAAGCGCAACGAAAAGATCAGGCCTGCAGCAGAGAAGGCGGTCCGTGAAGCCGCCCCGGGGGACGGGCGGCCGCGCGGCGAGCTGGTGATCATCACCGGTATGAGCGGATCGGGGAAAGCCTCCGTCCTCAAGGCTTTCGAGGATCTGGGCTACTACTGCGTGGACAACCTTCCGGTGGAGTTGATTCCACGGTTCGCGGAGTTGGTAGGGCAATCCTCCGAGATCGAGCGCACCGCGCTGGTGGTGGACGTTCGCGAAGGGACGCAACTGGACTCGCTGCCGGCTATCGTGAAGTCGGTCAAGCGCATGCTTCCGACCAAGGTAATTTTCCTCGAGGCCGAGGAATCCATCCTGCTGCGCCGCTTCAGCGAGACTCGCCGGCCGCATCCCCTGGGCACGGACACACCGGTGAAGTCCTCGCTTGCAACCGAACGCCGCCACCTCCGTGCTATCCGCGCCATGGCGGACCTGGTTATTGATACCTCCAGGTTCAATGTGCATGAACTTCGGGCCTACATCACCGAGCGCTTTCATAAGCAGGAGTCGGATAAGAACATCCTGGTATCCTGCGTCAGTTTCGGGTTCAAACATGGAGTGCCCGACGACGCCGATTTACTTTTCGACGTTCGTTTCCTGCCCAATCCGCACTTCGTGCCTGAGTTTCGACCGCTTAGCGGACGGGATCCGAAAGTCGCCAAATACATCCGGTCGTTTCCCCAAACCAAGGAATTTATTCAGCGAATTTCGGAGTTGCTGGTATACCTGCTGCCGCACTACATCCGCGAGGGCAAGAGCTATTTGACTATCTCTTTCGGCTGCACCGGCGGGCAGCACCGCTCGGTCATGATCGCGGAAGATGTCGGCAAGCGCTTGCGTAAGGCGGGATACCGGGTGAAGGTGGTGCATCGGGATAGTCCCAAGTAATCAGGGCGGCAGTGATTGGCTGACGCGCTTCGGCAGCTCAGACTCAAGGAGGAAAATATGGGATCCCCGCCAGGCCCCATGGCGGTACCAACCCAACCTCACAACAGCTGGTTTGCGAGGCACTGGAAATCAATCCTTTCGGTCGGCTGCCTAGGTTTAATACTTTTGGTCGCGGCGTTTGTGGGAGGGATCTTCCTGCTTGTAGAGAGCTCGATCAAGAATAGTCGTGCTTACACTGAGGCCATTACGCGGGCGCAGCAGAGTCCCCTGGTGTTGGAAAAAATCGGTCAGCCGTTGAAGGCTGGTTGGTTCGTGTCTGGAAGCATCAATGTTTCTGGATCTTCCGGCAACGCAGATTTTTCCATCCCGCTTTCTGGTTCCAAGGGCAAAGGGAAACTCTACGTAGTGGCAAAGAAAAGTGCAGGGCTGTGGCAATTTGAAACTCTGCAGGTAGAAGTGGAAGGGGAGTCACAACGAATCGATTTGCTACAAGCAGAACAGAAAATCCCGGTGGAACAATAGGATGGTCGCGCCGGTGGAGACTTGGCTAACGCACAATTGGCGACCACTGCAGTAAGATAGGATCTTGCTACATATGCCGATTCCATCACGCGCGGGCCACGAGCGGCGGCGCATCGAGAGCCCCGGATGCGGCAACTGACCCGCCTCCTACGGTATGTGGTTCCGTACTGGTGGCAGTTGCTGTCTTCCATATTGCTGATGGCCGCGGTAGGGCTGCTTGATGCCTTCCGCGTGCTGCTGATCGGACCCATTTTTGACCGTGTGCTGAACCCGAGTTCGCCCTCCCGTGAAATGCAGTTGTTCAAAGTGCCGGGGACAGGCAACACGGTGTACCTGCAGCAATTTGTTCCTTCCCATTTCCATAATCCGTGGACGGTGGTCGCTTTCGCTTTGGTCGCTGCCACTATTCTGAAGGGGATTTTCGACTATGCCGGTACCTACCTGGTCAACTACGCCGGGTTCGGCATGATCACCGATTTGCGAAACGAGCTGTACAACTCCATCCTGCGGCGTTCTGCGGCGTTCTACCAGAAGCACACTACCGGCACTCTGATTTCAACCATCGTGAATGACATTGAGCGGGTGCAGTTTGCCATGTCAAGCGTGCTGGCGGAGTTCCTGCAGCAACTGTTCACCTTGATTTTTACCGCTGTGGTAGTTGTGCTGCTGGGTGGAAAACTGGCCTGGGTCCTCCTGTTGTTTGTGCCCTTCATCATTTTCTCAGCCGGACGTATCGGACAAAGAGTCCGGCAAACCACGCGGCGGGGACAGGACAAGCTGGCCGATATCCAGAACATCCTTCACGAAACCATTACCGGCAACCGCATCGTGAAGGCCTTCAGCATGGAATCCTGGGAGATCGCGCGCTTCGCCAAAGCGGCGCAGCGACTGTTCCGCGCCAACCTGCGCTCGGTGGCGGCGGCGGCGATCAGTTCTCCCCTCATGGACATCTTTGGCGCCATCGCTATCGCACTCCTGTTGTTGCTGGGGCGTGAGCAGATTAGTCACCAGGTTTTCACGGCGGGTACGTTCCTCGCCTTCATCATTGCGGTTTTCAAGCTCTACGATCCGGTGCGGAAGTTTGCCCTCTTCAACAACAATTTCCAGCAGGCCCTGGGAGCGTCGTCGGAAATTTTCAAGTTCATGGACACGGAGGACGACGTACGAGAGAAGCCGGGCGCCCAGCCGCTGCCATCCTTCGCCGGCAGCATCCGCTTCGAGGATGCGTGCTTCTCCTACGCGGCGGACGGCGACGAAGCGCGGGAGATCTTGCGCGACATCAATCTGGAAGTGCACGCCGGAGAAGTAGTGGCCGTGGTGGGATCGAGCGGCGCGGGTAAGAGCACGCTGGTGCATTTGATCCCGCGGTTTTTTGACGTGACCTCCGGACGCTTGCTGATCGACGGCCGCGACGTACGTGATACGACACTGTCCTCGTTACGCTCGCAGATCGGCGTCGTCACCCAGGAGACCGTGCTTTTCAACGATACGCTCCGCAACAACATCGCGTATGGGCGGCCGTCCATTTCGCAAAAACAGGTAGAGGCTGCGGCCCGTGCTGCCCTGGCGCACGACTTTATTATGGAATTGCCGGCCGGGTACGACACCATGATCGGTGAGCGCGGCCTGCGGCTGTCGGGTGGCGAACGGCAGCGCATCGCCATTGCGCGCGCGTTGCTGAAGAATGCGCCGATTCTGATTCTGGATGAGGCCACGTCGGCGCTCGACAGCGAGTCGGAGGCGCTGGTGCAATCGGCACTGCAGAACCTGATGAGCGGGCGGACCGTGTTTGTAATCGCGCACCGGCTTTCCACGGTCCGCCGCGCTGACCGCATTGTGGTGCTGGAAAACGGAACCATCGCGGATATCGGAGCGCACGACGAGCTCATGCAGAAGCTCGGGACTTATCGCCGGTTGTATGATCTCCAGTTCATGGAGGCCGAGCCGCCGAAGGTGAGTGCGACTCAGTAGCCGGAGTCGAGGGACGGGTCATTCGTTCCGCTGAAGTTTGCAGCAGAACCGGGAGGGCACGAGTTACTCGTGCCACCAGAGTTTTTTGGCTCGTTATTCCCAGGCGAACTTCAGTCCGCGAGGAATCTGTCAGAAGAGAACTAATGCCGATACGTTCCATGACAGGTTTCGCGCAAGTCAAAGGTCAGATCGCCGATCCGCGAGCCGACACGCCGGGCAAAAACCACATGGGTTTCACGTTGTCATTGAAGTCGGTGAACCATCGCTTTCTCGACGTGCACTTCCGGATGCCGTCGGATAGCGACTCGCTGGAGATGAAATTGCGCCGAATGCTGAAAGAGAAGCTGGCCCGTGGCCACGTGGAGTTGACTCTGAATCTGGAGCGCGGCGGGGGTGAGAGCTTCGCGCTCAACCGGCAGATCGCAGGGGGCTACATTCAGGTATTTCGGGCGGCGGCCGCCGAATTTGGTCTGGCGGCTGAACCGGACTTGAACGCAGTCCTGCGCATGCCCGGCGCGCTTGATGCGGCGGCCCTTCCGGCCGACGGCGCGCTCGAAGCGTCTGTCCTGACGAAGGTGGAAGAGCTTCTCGATCACCTCAATCAGATGCGTGAAGAGGAAGGGCGCGGCATTGAACGGGAGTTGCGGGAGCGCATGGCTCATGTACAGAAGGCTGGCGAGGGAGTGGAGAAACATCGCCACGCCGTGCTGCAGACCTATGTAGAAAAGCTGAAGACGAGAATGCAGGAACTGATTGGAAGCCAGGTGGAACCGGAACGCCTATTGCAGGAAGCGGCGCTGCTGGTCGACCGCAGCGATATCCAGGAGGAACTGGTCCGCCTGGACAACCATGTAAAGCACTTCCTGGGACTGCTCGAGCAAGGCGGCGAAGTGGGCAAGAAGCTGGACTTTCTGCTGCAGGAAATGAATCGGGAGGCCAACACGTTGCTCTCGAAGACCTCGGGTTTGGCCGGGGAAGCCCTGAAAATCACCGAGATGGGACTGGCGATCAAGACGGAAATCGAGAAGGCGCGCGAGCAGGTGCAGAACATCGAATGAGTGGTGTGTACATCATTTCGGCGCCGTCGGGTTCGGGCAAGTCCACTCTGGTGAATCGGGTACGCCAGATTGTGCACGGGCTCAAATTTTCCATTTCCTACACCACCCGTGCGCCGCGCGCGGGCGAGCAGAACGGGCGCGAATATTATTTTGTACCGCGTGCCGAATTCGAGGAAATGGTCCGGAGGGATGATTTTCTCGAGTATGCCGACGTCTTCGGCAACTTCTACGGCACGGCGCGCCGTTTTCTGCTGGAGGCGGAACAGGAAGGAAAAGACCTTTTGCTGGACATCGACGTTCAGGGAGCGGAGCAGATCAAGCGTAAAATTCCTGACGCCGTGCGCATCTTCGTTATGCCTCCTAACCGGCGGGAATTGGAGAAGCGGCTGCGCACTCGCAGTCTGGATGCGGAAGACGTGATCCAGCGCCGATTGGTCACGGCCTCTCGGGAGATTGAGAATTACTCCAAATACGACTATATTTTGGTGAACGACCGCCTGGAAGAGTCTATCGAAGCGCTGAAGTCGATCCTGCTTGCAGAGCGACTGAAGCGATCAGGAGTCCAGGGACGACGATCCGCTGACGACATCAACGTGATGGCCAAGGCAGAGAGTTGCCGCCTGGAGAACCTGCGGGAGCGGTTGCAACCAATCCTGGCCTCATTCGAAAAAGCCGTGGCGCCGGGCGGACGCTAGCGGCAGGGGAGAACACGATGAAGCTGATGGACGGGTTTGACAGCAATTATCGGTACATCCTGGTGGCCGCGCGGCGCGCACGGCAATTGCAGGGTGGCGCGCCTCCGGTGATCGAAACGCCTTCCCGCAAACCTTGCCGGATCGCGCAGGATGAGATCAAGGCAGGCAAGGTGAAGTGGGTAATCCCTGAAATGCCGCGGTCGGCTGCGGAAATCGCCAGCGAGATGCTGCAGAAGGGGATCGGGAAAGAATCGTAATTGTCGATTTCAGATTATCGATTTCAGATTTCAGATTTGAACCGATCCGGTGCGAATCCCGGGGTCCTTCTGAAATCTTCAATCTGAAATCTGCAGTTCATCATCAAACAAGCTGGAAGCCTAAGATGAAAGTTGCCCTCGGAGTCAGTGGCGGGATTGCAGCCTACAAGGCAGCGGAAGTTGTCCGCCTGCTGCAGGAGCGCGGCATCCGCGTGCAGGTCGTCATGACTCAGGCGGCGCAGCAGTTCGTTCGCCCGCTCACCTTTGCCGCCCTTTCCGGCGAAAAGGTGATTACTGACATGTTCGCCGCCGGTGGCGATGAAAATGCCCAGCCGAACATCGACTCCGCCATCGAGCATATCGCGGTAGCCCAATCGATTGATGCGCTGCTGGTGGTGCCGGCCACCGCTGACCTCCTCGCCAGGTTCGCGCAGGGCATCGCCAACGATTTTTTGAGCACGCTATATCTGGCGACCACCGCACCAGTTGTGGTCGCACCAGCAATGAATGTCAACATGTGGAACCACCCGGCGACGCGAGCGAATCTGGACATCCTGCGCAAGCGTGGGGTACGAATTGTCGAGCCGGGTGACGGCTATCTGGCTTGCGGTATGACAGGCCCCGGGCGACTGGCGGAAAACGATCTAATTGTCGCTGCCACCATGGAAGCACTTGGAGCTTCGCAGGAGCTGGCCGGTGAAACGGTCTTGATCACGGCCGGTCCCACACGCGAGAAGATTGACCCGGTACGCTACCTCACCAACCGCTCGAGCGGCCGCATGGGGTATGCGCTCGCCGAAGCTGCGCTGCGGCGCGGTGCGCGGGTGCTCCTGGTGAGCGGGCCCACGGCTCTGACGCCGGCGGGCGGTGCTGAAGTGACCCATGTCGAGTCGGCGGAGCAGATGCGCCAGGCAACATTGAAGCTGCTACCTGAAGCCACCATTGTGATCAAGACGGCGGCGGTGGCCGACTACCGTCCCAAGAATACTGCCGAGCAGAAAATCAAGCGCAAGGGTGCGATGTCACTGGAACTAGAGCCCACCTCTGACATTC
>JBGQIG010000024.1:0-15112 GCA_041498365.1 Terriglobia bacterium
CACCTACGAAACTACCCTGGGATATTTCCTCGAAGGCGTGGCTAAAGCGGGAATTGAGCTGATCGTCCTTGACCGCCCGAATCCGATCACCGGCTCTTTTGTGCAGGGCGCAATCCCGGATTCCGGGCGTGAAAGCTTCGTGAACTACTTCCCCGTCCCCGTTCGTCATGGCATGACCATGGGCGAACTGGCGAAGCTGTTCAACGCCGAGCGCAACCTCAACGCCCGCCTGACCGTTGTCCCCATGGAAGGGTGGATGCGGGGTGACTGGTACGATTCCACCGCCCTGCCCTGGATTAACCCTTCACCCAACCTGCGCAGCCTCACAGAAGCGACGCTGTACCCAGGCGTGGCCCTGGTCGAAGGCACCAATGTCTCGGTGGGCCGGGGCACCGATACTCCCTTCGAATTGCTGGGCGCACCCTGGATCAAGGCGACGGAGTTGGCGCAATATCTGAATGCCAGGAACATCTCCGGCGTGCGCTTCGTGCCCGTCAGCTTTACTCCCAGCACCAGTGCCTACGCCGGACTGAAGTGCGAAGGCGTCAACATTGTGCTGATCGAGCGCAATGCGTTCGAAGCGGCTGAACTGGGCATTGAGCTGGCCTCGGCACTTCACAAGGTCTACCCCGCCCAATTCCAAATGGAGCGGATGATCGAGCTTCTGCCGACCCGGTCGGTGTACGACGCGGTCGCCAGCGGGCAGGATCCGCGCCGCATCGCCGATGATTGGCGTGAGCCCCTGGAAAAATTCCTCCAGCTCCGGCAGAAGTACCTGATTTACAAGTAGCTGTAGTGCCGCCGTCGCGCCCCACTTCCGCTAGAATGTCTGTTAGCCGATCGGTTCACCCTTGGGAGTTGAGGATGAAAGCTGGCAAGTCACCTGCACCTGCCGCAAACCTGATGTATCGCTGCGCCGGTCCCAATTGCGGGACGCTCAAAGGTGTCACCGACCACTGGTGGTTGATGTGGACGTCATTCGTTGAATTCAACCGCCCCGTGCTCTACCTTTGTCCGTGGGATGACGAAATAGCTGTGCGCGAAGGCACGCTGCACGTATGCGGCGAGCTGTGCGCCCAGCGCCTGCAGTCGCAGTTCATGGGCAACGTTAGGGAAAACCAGCGGTCTACCAGCGCATAAAGCCAAGAGCTCAGAGCGAAGCCGGCGGCCCCGGCCAGGATTCCGACAAACTTTCGCTCCACAATTTGCATCGTACCTTTATATTGAACCGGCACTGACGTTGGCTCTTCTCGGGTCGGCGACGGTCGGTTTTTGTTACCTCTGGCCTGGGGAGCCAATCGATGCGAATGACTATTGTTCTGTTCCTGGCATGCGGCCTGGCTGCGGCTCAAGCGAATCCTGGGACTCGGCCAGACCCGCCTGCCACCGCAGCGGCCAACCCAGGCCAGCTCATGATCCCTTCCGGCACCAAGGTCCCGCTGGCGCTCAAGCAATCCATTTCGACCAAGAACGCCCGTGAGGGCGACGCCGTCTATGCCGTGACCACATTTCCGGTCGTGATCAACGATCGCATCATCATTCCAGCCGGCACCTATGTACAGGGCAGGATCAGCAACGTCAAGCGCGGCGGACGAATCAAGGGCCGGGCCGAAGTGCTCATGCATTTCAGTACTCTCATCTATCCCAGCGGTTACACCGTCGTGCTGCCCGGCGCGGTCGAGAATGTTCCCGGAGCGGAGAAGACTTCAATGAAAGACGAAGAAGGCACCATCCGCCAGGACAGCCAGACCGGCGAGAAAGCCAAGACCGTGGCCACCGCGGCCGGAACCGGTGCGGTGATTGGCGGCCTCAGCAACGGGGTCAAGGGAGGCCTGATCGGCGCAGGAATCGGCGGTGGCGTGGGCACCGCCATCGGCCTGCTGACCCGCGGGAATGACGTAAAGATGGACGCTGGCACCACGCTGGAGATGGTGATCCAGCGCGAGGTGCCAGTAGATGCCACCCGCATCCCGAGAATGTAGGCGCGAGCGTCCCGCTCGTGCTGGGCCATCACGATCACCTGCGGGGACTGAGAGCAAGCTGCCGAGCTTCGCTCGGCCTGGACGAGCGAGGACGCTCGTCCCCACATTCAACCCGCTATTTCAAGGTGAACAAAGCATTCACGTGCGCCGTCACCGAGATGGATTGCGGGGTAAACACCTCCGTCGGTGCCGGCGCCGCACCTGCCACGTTCACTCTCATCATGGCTCCAACCATCGGCATCGGTCGCACGTTCTCAAACGTATCCACCGAGGCATAAGATAGCTCTCCCAGCGTGCGACCGCTGCTTCGGGCTAGTGCGGTAGCCGATTCCCGTGCGCGCCGGTAGGCATCCTCCACTGCTTTGGCCTTGGCTGCGTCCATGTCTTCCAGCGTGTAATTCAAGGACTGGTTTTCGGTGACGTCGGTGTCGGCGAGTTGCTGCACAATGGGAGCGATCTTGGAAAAATCCTTCAGCTTCAGGGAAACATTGGCATTCACGCGATATCCCACCAGCTTTCGCTTCGCTGTCTTGTAATCGTAGACGGGCTGAAGAGAGAAGTAGCCGATCTCAGCGGTCTTGGGCTCGATGCCATTCGAGCGCAGAATCTGCCTGACCTGCTCCGCGGATTTGGAAGCCCGGTCGTAAGCCTCGCGGGAGGTCGCTTCCTGGGCAGAGATATTGAACTGCATCACCGCGGTGTCGGGGTTAGCTTCAAATTTGCCATCGGCGCCGACAAAAACGGTGTTTGGCTGCGCTGCAATGCTGGGCCGGTCCTGTGCCGTTGCCAGAGTGCCGACTAAGAAAAGCAGCGCGAGTGCAGCGGCGGTTTTCATGGGATTCTCTCCGTAGTGTATGGATCAATAGTTTCTGTATGAAATGCGGGAGGTTTATTGTCGCTCGTTTGCCGGATCGGCGCTAGTCCGGGTGAAGCTTGTGTGATCCTAACGACGGATTCCCGTAGCGCTGGCATCCTGCCGGAACGGCGGAGCTACCCGCACGTGCCGTTCAAGATCGTTAAATCAGAATCTTTCAGCCTGCGTGCTCGCGGGCGGGGCGCCCGCGCGGCCACACGAGCTTAGCGCCGGGGCACTTGCAGAGGGCGATCGAGCCGAACTTCGAGCGTGGTACCTTTTTGCAGTTGCAGCCTGCGGTCGCTGAAGAGCGCCTCCACGTACCCGGCAGCGGCTCCGATGCCCGCGCCAATGGCTGCACCCCGGCCGCCTCCAACCACGCCACCCCCGATGGCCCCGACTCCAGCGCCTATTCCGGTCGACGCAACTTCGCGACGCCGGCTGCTTCCTTGTCGCTCGATCTCGCCCTCTTCGCCAGGAACTCTCAGCCCGTGCTCTCCGGGCACGCCGGTTATGGTCGCTATCAGCGGTACCCATCCGTGTTCGGTTTGGATTTCGTCGAAGCTCAGCAGCAGACGAGGATGAATCCCATTGCCCACGGCGCTAACGTGACCCTTAATCCTGCTGCCGCGAAGCAGTGCGGTTTCATCCGGTCCGACCAGGTCTTCGATGAGCTTGGCTTTGAAATGCTTTCCGGGCCGGACCCGGCTGGCATCGAGCTTGTCCTCCAGACGAACCAGAAAAGTGGTTCCGTCGGGAATCGAGTGACGCGGAAGAGGCGAGCTCTGTTCCTGGGCGCTGAGTGACACCCCAGCTAGAGCCACAGCCAAACACCAGAGCCAGCACGAGCGAAGCGTGGTCATAGGCATAACCTCTATGGGCGAGAAAACCCGCCAGCTCGGTTGGATGTGCCGAACTACGAAATTGCTGCCTCCTGAACCGGCAGCAAGACATGACCCGCTAGCTTAAGCGAAGCTTAAGCATTCTCAGTCCCCGTAGCGCCGGCATCCTGCCGGCTGTCCCGAGGGCGTCTCGCCCTCGGCGCGGCGGGCGAGACGCCCGCCCGACAGCCACCGGGACGGCGGCGCTACTATTGATTTTGGCGATATTGAGTTTGTCCGCAGCCCGCTAGGAAGAGCTCTTTGCGCTGCTGGAATATGCGAAGCGATGGATCTGGCCATCGACCTCTTTACGCAAATCCGGCCAGATATTCTGGTCCATTTCGAGGAAGACCTTGACCACTTCGGGATCGAACTGGCGTCCCGACCAGATTCTGATTTCTTCCCGCGCTGCAGTGTGAGATTGAGCGGGGCGATAGGGGCGATCGGAAGTGATGGCATCGAGCGTGTCGGCCACGGAGAACATGCGGGCGCCCAGCGGAATCTGATCGCCCTTCAGCCCCCGTGGATAGCCGGTGCCGTCGTATCGTTCCTGATGGGCGTAGACAATCTCGGCGGCTTCACCCAGGAAGGGAATCTTCTTCAGAATTTCGTAGCCGTGGTAGCAGTGTTCCTGCATGATCAGGATTTCATCCGGCGTCAATTTGCCAGGCTTGCGCAGGATGGCATCGGGAATCGCCATTTTGCCGATGTCATGCAGAAAGGCGCCGCGAGCGATCACCGCAATCTGATCCTTCGATAGTCCCATGGCCCGGGCAATCGCGATGGTAAACGCGGTAACCCGCTTGGAGTGGCCTTCGGTCTCCGCATCTTTCTTGTCCAGGGCGTCGCCCAGCGCTTCCAGGGTGATGTCGTAAGAACGCTCCAGATCAACAAGGGCTTTTTTCAATTGTTCGGTGCGGGCTTCGACCAGCAATTCCAGCTTGGTCTGATAGGCTCGGTTCTCCATCTTCAAGCGGCGATTTTCCAGCGCCCGGCGAACCGTGGCCAGCAGTTGTTCGCGCTCGAAAGGCTTCAGCAGGTAGTCGTAGGCGCCATTGCGGATCGCGGCCAGCGCCACCGATATATCATGCACCGCCGTGACCATGACCACCGGCATTTCCGGAAAGCGTTCTTTGGTTTTTTCCAGCAGACCAATGCCGTCCAGATTGGCCATCATCAGGTCGGACAGCATGAGCTCGAATTCCTCGCCGGATTCGAGCAGGGCCAGAGCTTCCATGCCGGAGGCCGCCTGGCGACACTTGTAGTTGGCGGTCGTCAGCATGGAGCAGACGATCTCGCGAATAGTCTCCTCGTCATCAACAACCAAGATGCGATCAACTGGCATGGTTTTCTATAGTCTACGGCCAATTCTACAGGAGTCCCGAGATTCCGAAAGTAACCAGAAGGTCAGGGAAAGGCCATTGGCCGTTGGGGGAAGCGTGCTATTAAGGGAATGAGCGATGAACTCCTGGTTGCGATGAATCTCTCGATCCTGACTGCCTGGCTCACGGTCGGGGACATTACTGTCCCCCGGTTGACGCCACAGGAGTCGGCCGCGCTCATCCTGCTGGCCGCCAGCCTGCTGGTCTTCCGCACCTTTCGCGAGCGCTACCTGCTGATCTGGACTCTGGGGTGGCTGGCCTTCTTTGTGTCCCGTTGGACCATCCGGGAACCGGTTGTGGGATCGGTCCCACAGTATTTGACGGCAATTTCGCAAGCCGAATTTGTGCTGGCGGTGTGCCTGTTCGCGGCCGCGATCTTCGTCTATACCCACACCCGGGACCTGCTCTTGCCCCTTGTGCTGATCATGGTAACGGTGATGGGCTTTGCCGCAGCTCGCGCCTACTATTGGCCAGATTCGATCACCCTTCGGGTGGCTTTGGAGGTGGCCTACCGCATCGTCGCCGTCACCGCCGCCTACCGGCTGATTCGCTACCGCTGGGCGCGATGGGAAATCGGCCCCTGGCTACTGAGCGTCAGCATGCTCCTGTTGCACCTTCCAGGGAGCCCGAGCTGGAGCCCGATCAGTGTGCATCCGCCGGCTGAATTCGGCCTGATCGTCAGCCTGCTCGCCGGGCTGAGTATGCTGCTGCTGGTTTTCGACGACTACAAGCTGCGTATCCGTCGGCTGGGAGTGGTGAACGCGCTCACCGGCAGCATCACTCGCGCCCAGCACCAGGGGCCGATGATGACCACAGCCCTCGAAGAACTCAAAGCTCTGATGTGCGCCAAGGCGGCGTGGTTCCGGTTGCTGGAGGGTGACAGGATGGTCATCGCCCAGCAGATCGGCCTTTCTCAGTCCTTCCTCCAGGACCGGCTGTCAGTTCCCATGGATGACGACTTCGAACGCACTCTTAACGGCACCGCGCCGGTTGTGGTCACCGCTTCGTCGGCGAACGAATCGGTTCGCCCCTATCTGAAGAATGAGAAATTTCATCATGTGGTTCTGGTGCCGGTGCAGGGCAAGAAGTCGGTGATCGGCACCTTGACTTTAGGGACCCGCCACCGCCTCGCTTACTCTCCGGACGAGATGGAGTTCCTCACCACAACGGCTCACCAGTTATGACTGGCGGTCGAGAACCTGCGCCTGGTGGAACAGATTCTGCGTTCGCACCGCCAATGGACGAATACGTTCGATTCCATCCATGACCTGGTGCTGCTGCACGACGCCGATTTCCGCGTGATGAAGGCGAATCACGCGCTGCTGGAACGATTGGGCCGGGCGCCCGCCGACGTGGTGGGCGAGCTGTGTGAAACCGTGCTTCCGCGCAATCAGGCCCAATGGAGCGGATGTCCCTACTGCGTGGGTTCGGAGGAGGGTTTCCACGAAGGGCGGGACCCTGGATTCGGCGGCTTCTCCATGGTGTCCACTTCCTCGTATGTGGAACAGGGAAGCAAGCAGAAAGGCACGATTCACGTAGTGCGCGATACTACCGACCGGCGCATCGCGGAAGAAAAATACCGCCTGCTCTTCGAGCAGGTGCAGGAAGGCGTCTTCGTGGCCACGCCCGAGGGCAAATTGCTGGATTGCAACGACGCCTTCATGCGCATGCTGGGCTACACCAACCGCGAAGAACTGTTGGCCCGCAATGTGGACACCGAGTTGTACGCCTCCCACGAGCAGCGAGAGATGTTCCGCAGAGAGGTGGAACTGCACAACTACGTCCGCAACTTTGAAGTCAGCTTGCGGCGTAAGGACGGCACGCAGCTCACTGCGGTCGAAAGCAGTTTCGCGACCCGCAACGCCGAGGGCAAGATCGAGCTCTACCAGGGCTTTCTGCTCGATATGACCGAGAAGAAGCGCGCCGAAGACGAAATCCGCCGCCGCAACCGGGAATTGAATGCGCTGAACGCCATGGCCGTAATCGCGACTCAGTCTTTCGACCTGGACGAAATTCTCAACCTCACGCTGCGGCAAGTGATCTCGCTGCTAGGGGCGGAGACCGGTTCCATCTATCTTTGTGACTTGGACGAAACCACGTTCCGCCGCCGCGCCGGCTGGGGCCAGCGCAGTGCGGAACGCGCCCGCCTCTCGGAAGTAAAATTCACAGAAGGCTTCGGTGAGCTGGTCACCCGTTCCCGAACCGAAGTGATCACCGCGGACTATTTGCCGCATGTTCCCGCTTCGGTGGCCGAGTTCATTCGCGCTGACGGACTCGCGTCCTGGATCTGGGTATTGTTGTGGGGCAAGGACAAACCTATCGGCATCATGGGTATCAGCAGCCGGGAGAGTCGCGAATACACCAGCAATGACGAGAGCCTGTTGGTTGCCATCGGCCGGCAATTGTCCACCACCATTGAGAAGGTCCGGCTCTACGAAGAAACCTGCCGCGCCTACGAGGACTTACGTCGTACCCAGGAACAACTGCTGCAGAGCGAAAAGATGTCTGCTGTGGGCCAGCTGATCGCAGGTGTAGCCCATGAACTGAACAATCCCCTGACCGCCATTCTCGGCTACGCCCAGCTTCTCGAAAGTGAAGGGTTGGCGGAACGGGCAGCAGACTTTGTCAGCAAACTGTTCAAGCAGGCCCAGCGCACTCACCGGGTGGTGCAAAACCTCCTGTCCTTTGCCCGCCAGCGCAAGCCCCAGAAGGAGCAGGTGGACATCTGTAAGGTGCTGGACGAAACCCTGGCCCTGCGCGATTACGACTTGAAGGTAAATGACATCACGGTCGAGCGCGAGGTCGAGGCTGCACTTCCAGCGGTGACGGCCGATCCGCACCAACTCGAGCAGGTGTTTCTCAACATCATCAACAATGGCGTGGATGCCATGCTGGAAGCGGGACGCGGCGGAACTCTGAAGGTTCGACTGTACGCGCACGAGGGAAACGTCATCGCAGAATTTCAGGATTCCGGCCCCGGCATCAAAGAGCCGAACCGCATCTTCGACCCTTTCTATACCACCAAGAGCGTGGGCAAAGGCACGGGCCTGGGGCTCAGCATCTGCTATGGCATCGTTAAAGAGCACGGAGGAGACATTTCGGCCCGCAACCGGGTTGAAGGTGGAGCTGTCATCGAAGTGCGGCTGCCAGCCAACGGACGCGCTGGTGCTCCGGTGCCGGCCTTATCCGTCTCCCCGAGAGAGTGCGTCATCGAAGGCAGCGTCCTTCTGGTGGAGGACGAAGCGGCCGTCCTGGAGTTCGAGCGCGACGTGCTGGCCGGGTCTGGAGCCCAGGTCGTGACTCTGATGAACCTGGAGGAAGTGAAGACGCGGTTGCTCAGCTCTCCGTTTGATGCCGTGATCATCGACGGCCAGATGCCTAACGGAGGCAGCGCCCCGCAGATGTACCGCTGGATCGCCGAGAATTGCTCCGGCCTCGAGAAACACTTGATGTTCACCTTCTCCAGCGTAGTCGAACCCGAAACCCGCACCTTTCTGCACGACAACAACGTGCCTTACCTCGTGAAGCCCTTCGAGGTCGGCGACCTGATTTCCCAGGCCCGCCGCTTGCTGCAAAAGACCCATGCCACCGCCGCTGGATAAATCCACCTCGGACTTCAGACCTCGGACCGTAAACATCAGGCTCCAGACCGCATGCTGCTAGCGAGAATGGATGTGGGAATTACTAAGTCCCGTAGGGACGGCTGATAGTAGCCCGGCGTTTCAACGCCGGGGCGCAGGACAAAATGATTCCCGTCCCGTAGGGACGGTTGAAATTACAACCACCGCGGCGCGGCTTCATTTCAGGCGTGCCTGCGGCGCGCATCCTCTTCAGCCCACCCGCCACTGAAGTGGCGGGCTACTATCAAAGGTCCCTCGGGACCTTCAGATCGGTTCTACAAAAGCTATGCGACCGACGTATCTGACTTTCTTCCGCAACGCCAACACACCTTTTCCAGGGACTACAGGTTCTTCCTCAACGACCGTGCAAACTCTCGCAAAGTCGCCTCATTCCGCCGGTACCACATCCACAGCCCGAGCTTCTTGGCTTCCACCAATCCGGCCTTGGTCAGGATGGCCATATGATGGGAAATGGTAGGCTGGGAGAGATGAACCCGCTGCTCAATATCCGAGGCACACAAGCCCACGTCCTTGCCGATGGAGCAACCGCCCTTCTCCTTGAGGGCCTGCAAAATGCGCCGCCGGGTCGGGTCGGCGACAGCGTGCAATATGCGATCCAGTTCCTGCTCCGAATAGCTCATGCCAGCTAGGAATAGTCGCCGGATTGACGGATGTCAATTTGGACATCGGACTTCGGATCGGCAGAGAGAGAATGGGTCTGAAACTTTTGTGGTGTGGACGTACTCCAATGTCCGAAGGCCACGCGCGATTCCATGCTATTCGAAGGCAAAGACCGCAGAGAGCTTGAGAGGTTGAAGAAAAGCGAGGGGCTGCTGCCCCCGGGCCAATCTCTGACGCTCAAATGGCCCGTCCTGCACTATGGCTCGGTGCCACGCTTCGACCCCGAGGCCTGGAATCTTCGTGTCTATGGATTGGTGGAGTCCCCGCTCAACCTGAGCTGGAAAGAGTTCAACGCCCTGCCCAAAATCCAGCGAACCAGTGATTTCCATTGTGTTACGCGATGGAGCCGGTTCGACAACCGGTGGGACGGAGTGGCCTTCCGCGAACTACTGGCGCGAGCCCGTCCCAAGCCCGAAGCGGCTTACGTCTTAGTGCACGCGGAACAGGGATTTACCGCGAATGTGCCTTTGGCTGATCTGGATCGGGAAGAGGTCCTGCTGGCCACCCATCATGACGGTGAGCCACTGACCGCAGAACACGGCTTTCCTTTGCGTCTGATCGTTCCCCATCTCTATGCCTGGAAGTCGGTGAAGTGGGTACGCGGGCTGGAATTTCTCGACCATGATGCCCCGGGTTTCTGGGAACAAAACGGCTACCACATGTACGGAGACCCGTGGAAGGAGCAGAGGTTCAGCAGAGATTGACGATCAATTGTAGATTTCAGATTGTAGATTTCAGATTTAGACATTTTCCTTCGACATGACAGTGGCAAGATCTAAAATCTTCAATCTGAAATCTGCAATCTAAAATCTGCAACCCAGACTCTGCACGGTTACTTCTTCAGTATCGGATTGTACCCATCGCTTACCAGCTTGCCGCGCGCGCTCTCCGCGTCCTTGATGTCGGAAAACGGCCCCACCTGTACATGGAATAGCTTGTCTCCCGGCGTGTTAGCGGCAAAAGCGGCGTATTGCTTTTTCTTGAGCGCATCCACCAGGGCCTCAGCGTCTTCGGGCTTGCTGACCGCCGCGACCTGCACGTAGTACCCGTTCTGAGGGGAAAGCACGGTTGGGTCCGGCGGCGCGTTGCTGTCTGGCGGCTGGGATTTAGGTTCGGCACTCGCGGCCGCATCCGTACTCTTCGTGGTCAACTGGGCATCCGCATCCTTTTGTCCCACTGCCTTGTAGAAAGTGAGATCGGAGGGCGGCCGCGGATCGGTATTCTTGACGGCGGTAGGACGCAGGCCGCTGGACCCGGGCGTTGCAGCCTGTACATCACCGCTCGGTTTGGCGGAATTCTTCCCTAGCGAAAATCCCATTCCGAAGAACACGGCGCACAGGGCCACCAGCCCGAAAAACAGGACCATCATCTTGCCTGTGCCCAGCGTTATTTCTGTGTCCTCAGCAGCAGCCATGTATCACTTCACCCCGCCGTGGTTGTCAGCCTGCACCGCAAATTTTCAGCTCCTGGAGCCGTCCCCACCGGACTTGCCCAAGAGCTTCTGCATACCGGAGAAGATGTCCACCGGAACGGGGAAGACTACAGTCGTGTTCTTCTCCACGCCGATTTCGGTCAAAGTCTGCAAATAACGCAGCTGCACGCTTACCGGTTCCTTGGCCAACAGCGCGGCCGCATCCACCAGGCGCTGGGCAGCCGAGAATTCGCCTTCGGCATGAATAATTTTCGAGCGCTTTTCCCGTTCCGCCTCAGCCTGCTTGGCCATGGCGCGCAGCATGGACTCAGGCATGTCCACCTGCTTGACCTCGACATTCGTGACCTTTACTCCCCAGGGCGCGGTGTGCGTATCCAGGATGCTCTGCAAGCGCAGGTTGATCTTTTCGCGGTGCGCAAGCAGTTCGTCCAACTCCTGCTCACCCAGCACCGAACGTAACGTGGTCTGCGCGAACTGCGAGGTCTGGTAGACATAATTTGAAACTTCAACCACCGCCTTGCGAGGATCGATCACACGGAGAAAGATGACGGCATTAACCTTCAGCGTGACGTTGTCGCGGGTGATGATGTCCTGCGGCGGCACCTCCATCGCTTCCTGGCGCAGCGAAATGCGGACCATGCGATCGATCGGCGCGAACACCAGAATGATGCCCGGCCCCTTTTCATGCCCGAGCAGGCGGCCCAGACGGAAGATCACACCCCGTTCGTATTCGGCCAGGATCTTGATCGAGCTGAGGAGATAAAAGATAACGACGATAGTAACGATGACCGGGAAGGAAAGACCCATCTGTGCCTCCACCCCTGATTGTCAGGAATCCTTCTGTGGCGGATTGTATCGCAAATCCGTTGTGGAGATGGCATCTCCCCCGCCCGTTGGGGGGTACCTCGCATGATGCCAACGCAGCGTTCAGACTGTGGTGGCCACGGGAGTTTGATGCAGCGACGGTGATGGTTCCACCTGCAACTGGAGTCCATCGACCGCACGGACCACTACAGTTTGTCCGGCCGCCACGCCCGTCGAAGAGGTTGCATCCCAAAGTTCGCCGTGAACGAGGATTTTTCCATGCGGTGAAAGCGGCGACTGCGCGATGCCAATTTCGCCGACCAGTCCCTGCGCTCCGGTCACCACCTTGTGGGCCCTTGCCTTCAAGGCAATGCTCATCAGGAATACAGTGATCGCTCCCAGCGGAATACTGACCGCCAGCGCCGTTAGCAGATGCACTCTCATTTCCGGGATTGGAGCATCCACCAGCAGCAATCCCCCCAAAATCATGGTGACCATTCCGCCGATTGCCAGAACGCCATGGGTGGAAAACTTGGCCTCCAGCGCGAACAGCACAAACGAAGCCAGGATCAGAGCTACCGCAGCGAAACGTGTGGGCAGGAGATTGAGCGCAAACAACGCAAGCAGGATGAAAATTACACCCACCATCCCGGGCACAACCGCGCCCGGATGATTAAATTCCGCATAGAGGGCCAGCAGTCCAAACGGAAGCAGCGCGAACGCGATGTTCGGGTCCATGATGAAGGCCAGGATCCGTTCCTTCAGGGTCATGTCGAACGGCCGCACTGGTTCGCCGGCCAGACTAAGCGTGATCGTCTTCCCATCGAAGCGCTTGACCACTTTTCCTTGCATCTGCTTCAACAAGTCCTGTTCGCTCGAGGCCACGTAGTCAATCAGCCTCTGTGAGACGGCTTCCTGTTCAGTGAACGATTTTGACTGGCGCACCGTGCTCTCGGCTACTTCGACGTTGCGGCCGCGCTTGGAGACAACGGAGCGCATCAGCGCCGCGGCATCGTTCTCCAGTTTTTCCTTCATGACATCGTCCGTCTTGACCACGCCCATGGTTACCGGATGAGCCGCACCGGTATTGGTTCCAGGGGCCATGGCGGCCACATCGGCGCTCTCTAAAATGAAAAACCCGGCCGACGCTGCCCGGCTGCCGCTGGGCGCGACATAGATGATGACAGGAACTGGCGACGCCAGAATCTTCTCGATAATCTTGCGTGTTGATTCCAGCAGACCACCGGGCGTATTCAACTCGATCAGCAAGGCCTGATCCTTATTGCGCTCGGCTTCCGCCAAGGCGCGCCCGATGTACTCATCCGTGATGGGATGAATGGTGTCGTTCACGACAATCTTCAACACTTCGCCGGAAGACGGAATCGAGACACTTAACAATGCGCCGAAGAACAGACCGCACAGCATGTGCGAAACAGACGGCAGTTTCATGGCCTAAACCTCGTAGCTCTATTGTCTCGCAAATTGGATAATAAAGTAGCGCCAGCCGATCAATCGGCTGCAGTGGGAACCTGCGGCTCTTCCGTCCGCAATTCGTCCCAACCCGGAAGATGCGTATCGCCGGTAATCAGCCGGGCTCCCCGCTCGTAAGTTAGATAGGACCACGCCCACTGGATGAACACGAGCAGGCGATTGCGGAATCCGATCAGAAAGAAGATGTGAATGAACAACCACGCCAGCCAGGCGATAAATCCTGAGATATGAAGTTTCCCGAATTCGGCCACGGCCGCCGCCCGACCAATGGTGGCCAGGTTACCCTTGTTCAAGTAATGAAAGTTCTTTCGCGGTTCGCCCTGCAGTTCGCGCCCAATGTTGTGCGCGGTGGCTTTACCCTCCTGCATGGCGACGGGCGCAACTCCGGGAAGCCATTTCCCGCTTTCGTCTTTCAACGCAGCCAGGTCTCCCACTACAAACACTTCTGGATGTCCTGGAAGGCTGAGGTCAGGGTTCACCAGTACGCGTCCGGCCCGATCCAAAGGGGCTCCCAGTTGTTTCCCCAGTGGCGACGCCGCGACGCCCGCCGCCCAAAGTGTCACTGCGGCCGGCAAGCGAGTATCACCGATCCGCACCGCACCAGGCTCAACCCCGGTGACCAGCGCGGACGTTTGCACCTCGACTCCAAGCCGGCGCAGCTGCTCTTCGGCGCTGCGAGACAGATCTTCGGGATAAGTGGGAAGGATACGCGGTCCGCCCTCGAGCAACACGATCCTGGTCTTCTTCGGATCGATGGAGCGGAATTCATTGGCCAGCACCTGGCGCGAGATTTCCGCCAAAGTTCCAGCCAACTCCACTCCGGTGGGACCGCCGCCGACCACCACGAAATTCAACTGGACTTGCTTTTTGCCGCTTACCGCCCGGCGCTCCGCCAGTTCAAATGCCAGCAGTACCCGACGCCGGATCTCCAGCGCGTCTTCAATGGTCTTGAGACCGGGCGCAAACGGCTCCCACTCATCGTGGCCGAAGTAGGCATGACTGGCGCCAGCGGCCACGATCAAATAGTCGTAGGCGACCTCCCCGTCCGAAAGCTTCACTACCCGGCGGGAAAGATCAAAATTCTGCACTTCTGCCATCAGCACTTCAACATTGCGCCGGCCCCGGAGAATCCAGCGAATGGGCGCAGCAATTTCTCCCGGCGACAGTCCCGCGGTCGCGACCTGGTACAGCAAAGGCTGGAAGGTATGGTAGTTCCGGCGATCAATCAGCGTAATCCGCACCGGATAACGCGCCAGCGTCCGCGCGGCAAGCAAGCCCCCGAAGCCGGCGCCCACGATGACCACTCTTGACCTGGATTTTTCGTTCATAACTCTACTTATAAGATTCCAGGAATCGGCTTCCGGTCTCGAAAAGTTCGGCTCTACTTTGGGGGAGGGACGATTGTCACCCGATACTGAGAACTGGGAACCGATCACTGCCAACTGGTTTTCCATTCAAGCAACTCGGCCCATCAACCCGTAATAAACCACAAACGAGACCGTGAACCCGACGAACCACGAGTAGTCGTACCCGAAGCGCAACGTGGGAACCACCAACCCTACCAGCGCCACTGCGGCTCCCAGAGCGAGCGCAGCGATTGCTCTCCAATTGAAGCCACCCGAATATTCGTAAGCTCCGCCCCGCAGATAGAGATCATCCACCACGAGAGAACGGCTGCGGATCACATAGTAGTCGCAGATCATGATGCCGGCGACCGGCCCCAGAAACGCGGCATATCCTCCCAGCCAGCCAAAGATAAAAGTCTTGTAGTTATCCAAGAGTTTCCAGGGCATGATCGCGATCCCCATGAAGCAGGTAATCACGCCGCCAATTTTAAAACTGATCTTCCGGGGCCAAAGGTTGGAAAAATCATTGGCCGGCGAAACCACGTTGGCCCCGATGTTCACGTTCAGTGTGGCCAGCAGAATCGCAATGAGCGATACGACCACTGCCATGGGCGAGTGGAAGCGGCTCAGGAGTTGCACC
>JBGQIG010000025.1:0-15111 GCA_041498365.1 Terriglobia bacterium
ATCCCAGAGGGCCTGACACAATCTTGGGATGATCAGCTTTTGCGAATTTTCGCTCAGCGCGGATTCGTAGAGAAAAAGCACATCCACATCGGAAGCGGGAAATAGGGCCCGGCGGCCGTAACCACCCATGGCGGCGACGCAGATCCTGTCCGGCGAAGCCGAGTCTGCCGGCAACTGATTCCACAGCTCGCTTATCAGTGAATCCATGAGAGTCGAGCGCTCGCGGATTGTAGCCTGTCCGTCGTGTGACTGCTCGAATCTCCAACGTATTTTTCCAGACTCCGCCTGATATGCGTCCTGCGATATCGCGCTATTCGCCAGCAGTGGCATGGGACTCCGGTAGCCGCACGTGGTAGCGCTTAGAGTGCCGCCACTCCGCGCTCGTGATTTCGAATCCGGATGGCTTCGTCAACTTTGGAAAGAAAAATTTTCCCGTCGCCGATTTTTCCGGTTCCGGCGCTTTGCACGATGGCATCGACGGCCGCATTTACCAAGTTGTCGGCCAGCACCATTTCTATCTTGATTTTGGGAACGAGGTCCACGGTGTATTCCCGGCCACGATAGACCTCGGTGTGACCTTTTTGTCTTCCGTGTCCGCGCACGTCGGATATGGTCATGCCCTCGACGCCGAGTTCGGCCAGGACCTCCTTGACAGCTTCAAATCTGGAGGGCTGAATAATCGCTTCAAGTTTAGTCATTGTGTTTATCCTCGTACTGGCAGATTCCGATCATAACCCCTTCTAAGTTTTCCAGTCGGTACCCGACTTGCTTCCCGCGGCTGAAAGAGCAATTTACAGAGAAATCTCCACAGCCGCAGTCTCCGAAACCGAAGCCTGGAAGTGCTCCCTGGGAAAGGCATAGCGCAACAGCGCCGGCGTAATCAAAGTCGTGATCAGGACAAGTACCACGGTTTGCGCGTAAATGTCCCGTGTGACCAGGCCTGCGGCAAAACCGATGCTGGCGGTAATCAGTCCGACCTCTCCCCGAGGAATCATTCCGATCCCAACAATGAATGAGTCGCGCCTGCCGAATCCGGCAAAGCTGGCACCGAAGCCGCAACCCACAATCTTTCCCACAATCGCGATTACCAGGAGGATGGCGAAGAATACGAAATGTCCTCCCGACTGCCACGCATTCACGTCAAGCCCGATGGATACCAGGAAGATCGGCCCAAAAAAGGAGTTGGTCATGGCGCGCAGTTCTTCAATCACGCGCTCGTGAGATGGCGTGGAGGCGACGAAAAGCCCGGCGAGGTATGCGCCCGTGATCGCCGCCATCTTCCCCAATGATTCGGCTGTGAACGCCATCAAAAACGCAATTGACAAAGCCGCAGCGACCTCCATGTGGTGGCCATGCATGCGGGAAGCTTGTCTCATCAGCCAGCGCGTCAGAAACGGGCCTGCGGAAAACATCGCCACCAGGCACGCCGTCATATAAGTTACCGGCATAACGAGTGCGGTCCACCTGCCGGCGCTGCCGACTCCCGAATGCGCGCTCACGGCGATAACCAACGAGAGCACAATCAGTCCCAAGACATCATCAATAACGGCTGCACCCAGGATCGTGGAACCGGCTTTGGATCGAATCTGGCTCAGATTCATCAGCGTTTGCGCGGTGATGGTCACGCTGGTGGCCGTGAGAATCGTGCCGATGAACAGGGCCTGTTGCCAATTGAAACCGACCCAGCGCGAGAGCAAATAACCGCCGAGCATGGGCAGGAGCACTCCACCAGAAGCCGCCCAGAAAGCTGGTTTCAGCGCCCGCTTGGCCATCTGGATGTCGGTCTCCAGTCCCGCCACGAACATGAGCACCACCACACCGAGCTGAGCCAGAACCTTGAATACACCGGCCACTGAGGCGCCGCTTTCGCCCGTAGTAGCCAGCCAGTGCATCTGCCAGATGTTGAGTGCGCTCGGACCCAGGAGCACGCCTGCCAGCAACTCCCCCAGGACTGCGGGCAGTCCAAGTCGAGATGCCAGAGAACCGGCAGTCTTGGCTGCCGCGATCAGCAGGGCTATGAACAACAGTATCTGGAGCGAAGTGCTCATCGGCCTCCGCGAACCCGGCCATCCCGCGGCTGACTTCTGGAGGCAGACCGTAACGTCGAAATTGCGATGGCCAGCGCACAACCAGCGATCACCGGAAAGACAGGCGCATGTCCCAGGAGTACGAGGAAAAGGCCGACGACTACCGCCCATGACCAGGCCAGCCGCTGTTTCTTCATGGTTTCGAGAAGCGTGTCAATCATTTTTGTCACCTCTTCAGCTTACCAGCGAACATGCACCAAGAGCGCTACGATCGCGGCTGCCAACCCGCCCCCTGCGAAAAACAGGCCCGGCTTGCTGAACGGCGTGTTGAACCAGGGGCGCGCAATTCCATTCCGTTCGCGAGTCCGTTCTTCTTTGAGCAACTGGGTCAACATCCTGCGTTGTTCCAGAGTGCTCACGCAGCGCAATGCCTCTTCCGCAGCGGCGTAGCCCTTCTGCGGTATGCGCAGCTTGAAGTTCAGCTGCGCCAGGGTGTAATGGGCCGCAAAGCTATCCGGCTGCAGCCGGGTTGCAAGTTCGAGATGATCAATTGCAGGGTAGATCTTGCTGCTCAACGCATTCGCGAGGCCCAGAAAAACGTGGGCCTCTCCGAAAGTTGGTGCGATTTCGGTACTCCGGGAGAGCGCAGCCAGTGCCGCTCCCGGATTACCGGTTTGCAGGTGTTCCACGCCTTCCCGGAAGCACTCGATGGCTTCACGGGGGAAGTCGAGGACGGGCGGACATTGCCAGGTGAGGGAATGTCCGCCCGATTCGCTGTTGATGGGAAAGGCGTTGGTCATCACGCGGTCTCCCGTGCAACCTGCAAGCCAGGCTTGATCCCGCCAGCCGCCGCACCGCCGTGTGTCGTGTCCGGTTTCAGCACGAACTCGGGATAGCACAGGGCGCCCATTTCAGGGATGTCCAAGCCTTCGAGTTCATCTGCCGCAGCAACCCGCTGCCCCACAATAGCGTGAATTGCCAGGTTGGCCACATATGAGGTAGTGAAAACAAAACCGAGCAGAGTCCCCACACCAATCAGTTGGGCAACCAACTGTGTAGGATCTCCGTAGAACAAGCCCTTGACGCCGTTGGTGCCGTCAGCGAACAGACCGACGGAGATAACTCCCCACAGACCGTTGGTTCCGTGCACGGAGATTGCGCCCACCGGGTCGTCTACCCGAAGGACGCGGTCTATGAATTCAACGCTCACGCAGACCAGCAGGCCAGCGATGAATCCGATGATCGTGGCGCCCATTGTGTTGACATAGCCGCTTGGAGCTGTGATAGCCACCAAGCCGGCCAGCAGCCCGTTGCCTGCCATGGATGCATCTGGTTTCCCATACTTAATCCACATATATAGGAGCGCACCGAATGATCCGGTACATCCGGCCAGCATAGTGTCTACCGCAATCGTACTGATGCGCAGGGCGCCGGACGCGCCGAGCGTGCTGCCCGGGTTAAACCCGAACCAACCGAAGGCCAGGATGAAGCAGCCCGTCAGTACAATGACGATGTCGTGTCCCGGCATTGCATTCGACGAGCCATCGCGGTTGTACTTGCCAATCCGCGGGCCAATGATGATGGACAGAGCCAAGGCAGTAAGGCCGCCGACCGCGTGCACCACCCCCGATCCGGCAAAGTCAGCATAGCCCGCGCCCAGCCCGTAGTTTGCGCCAAGCTTGGAAAGCCATCCGCCACCCCACGCCCAGTTAGCGTAGATGGGATAGGTAACGGCTCCCAGAAGCACGGAAGAGACAGCGAAGGCAACGTACTTCCATCTCTCCGCCGCCGCGCCGGTCACAATGGTCAAAGCGGTGTCCATGAAAACCATTTGGAACAGGAACAGAACCATGACACCGACGTCGTAGGTCGCGCCCGAGAGGAAGAACCCCTTGGTGCCCCACAGGCCCCAGTCATGCCCTAACAGATGTATGGTGAATTCGTGACTGAGCGGGCTGGCCCCTCCCAGGATGGAGACTCCAGCCGCTCCGCCCATTTGGAAGGCAAAACCACACACCCAGTAGGCGAACAAGCCAAAACCATAGACCATGAAATTCATCATCATGGTGTGGTTCGCGTTCTTGGCGCGGCACAGTCCGGTTTCAACAATGGCGAAGCCGGCCTGCATAAACATGACTAGAAAACCTGCTACCAATGTCCAGGTGAAATTGATTGCGATGCGATTCTGCCCGGCCTGGTTCACCAGGTCTGCCAAGGTGAGACCTTTGCTGGGATCCGCGCGGACCACGTCGTTCGCCGTCCCCGTCTTGGTTCCGCTGGGATCACCAGCGGCCTGATCGTCGGCGGAGGGGCCGGTTACCGGCAAAGGTGCGTCCACCGCGGGTGGCGATGGCGGAGCGGCAGCGGCCGGGGCGCTGGGCGCAGCGGTTTGACCCTGGGCCCAAGCCGGTAGTCCACATACGAGCAGCGCTACAATCGCCGCCCACAAACATGGTTTCAACCATGTGCAACGTGTCATTGCATGTCTCCTAGTGAGGTTGAACGCGGGCTCTCTTGTCGCCGCGCCCCCGATCTCTAAACTTTGCAGCTATGCTGCCCATCCCGATGTCCTACTCTTTCCACACTGCTTCTTTCTCATGGGCCTTGAGCAGCACCTTGAGGATGGCGGTGAGTGTGATAGCGATCCCCAGAAGGCAGAGAAACATCCTTGCCCCCGTGGAGGATGTCATCGTAAGCGCCACCACCGGAAGCAACCATCCAAACACTGCCAACAGAACTCCAACGAGTTTCATGTGGTTTTCCTCTTCACTAATTGATCTATACGGCCTTGATCTTGTGAAAACCGGCGGCGGAGAACAGCAGCAGCCCCGCGCCGACTATGGCAACCACCATGCCCACGCCACCGCCGCCGTGCAAACCTGCCACGAAGGCGGTGAAGCCAATCAAAGTGGTTCCCAGATACGTTCCTTGCTTCGCATTAGCAGCCATTCTCTTGCTCCTTACGTCGAGTATTTGAACCGAGGCAAGCTTGGGACCCCGTGCTTTGCGGATATCAGAGATGAACGACAAATCTGCCTCCTCCTTAACCCGCTTTCTTTCCTCATTTCCTTGGTGGGCGCGGGCGCGGCTTGAGCGCTGGTACTAGGGGTGGTTTGAGTTGAGCTCAAGCCGCTAGCCCACATAACAGCAGCATTACTGCCGCTGGGTGAAAATTGGGTTTCCTCGCTTGCAAATGCTTTCGTCATTGGGCGAAGATTCGAGTTTCTCAAGTCGATAGCCTTCTGCTACTTCGCATCCGCACTGCTGAACGCATAGATCAAGCCGAGCGTGACGGTGTTCTGGCTGCCACGAAAGCCACCCGTGGTGTGATATGGGAAAATATTCTGGTCGGATGTGTCGTAACGGTATTCCAACCGGCTGATGATCTTGTTGGCCAACATGCGCTGCAGCGTGAGCGTAACTTCGCCCAGATTCTGTATTGTGCCGGTCGAGAACCCGTCGTGATCCTTGAACCATTCACCGCGGGTAGCGAAAGCCCACTTATCGTTAGGGGCGTACTTGATGTAACCGGCAATGCCGGTCCACCAAACCTTGGTCCCGCCGCCGAGGTCGTCATGGCCGTAGTCGTAGTTCGCCATCAACGACAGCTTGCTGGTGGGCGTGAAGGTAACGATGGTATCGCTGAGGTGTCTGAAGTTGCCGTTCAACGCACCTTCAGGCCCGACCAGATAGTTCTGGATGAAGCTGAATTTGCTGCTTGGCGTCCAGGCGGCCGTGAAGCCAGTGGTCTTACCGGTGTTGTTGTCAACACTATTGTTCCAGCCATTCACCAAATAGCCGGTGAGTGCGAACTTGCTGTTGAATGCATACTTCCCGCTCATGCCAAAGTGGAAGTACGGGATGGCCCAGGAAAAGAGGAGACCGCGGGAGTAGTTCCAGTTGTCCTTGCTCTCGATGACTTCAGCGCCGGCTGGTGTCACAAATTTGCCGACGTTGAGCTGGAGGCCTTTGCCAATCGGGGCCAGGTATTCGAGGTAGCCTTCCTTCAAGTACTGATCAAAGTTCGTCTCGGTCGTAATTGGCAGGCCTGGAGTGCCGGGCGTAAGCGGTGCGGACGGTTCGGTTGCATTCACCAGGTTCATCGCCTGCCCAAAGCCGAGTGCGACGTGGTAGCCGAGACGACCAGTGTCGGTGCTCACAGGTTTGTCCGCCACCAACTCAATCATGTTGAGTCCGAATTGCCCCGAGTTGATGTCGAAGTTGCGGAGTGCAGTGGTGTGGCTCGCGGGCTGATTCGAGTTATATCCGTAGTAGACATCGACAAACCCGCTGAGTGTGGTCGGCCCGAGCAGGCCGGCCAGTCCGGTGGGCGCTGGAGCTGCCGCTGGTGTGGCGCTCGGAAGCACAGCGGCCGCAGCCGCGGGTGCAGGGGCGGGGGTGGTGGTTTTTTGCGCCTCTAATTGGCTTTTTAAATCCGCCAGTTGCTTCTCCAAAGAGTCAATGCGGCCAGCCAAGTCCGGCGCAGCTTGCGGCGCCGGGTCGGACTGAGCCAGAACCTGGCTCGCTGAACCGGAAACAATGCCGAGACTCATGGCAAAAATTACAACCCTCCAGCGGAAGGCTCTCTTCATCTAGACTGCTCGCTTTCTCCCCAAGCCGCTTTCAGAAGTAGATTGCATCGCGGCCCCGTAACCAGCGAGGTGCACAGTAGCGCCCCCGGCCTGTGCGAGTCCAATGCATAATTCTTTTCGCCTCTATCACAAATACTTTTAAAAACATAAATTTATGGAGGAGATAAGAGAAATTTATTGGGAAGGGCTGGAGTCGGACAGCGGTGGCAGTTAAGTGCTCTTTGCAATCTTCGTGGAGTTACGACCTTAGGACGGGAATTAGCTGGACAGGTGTGCTGCCCTACGCAAATTGCTTGGATAGCCACCTAACTCTGATTCGAGTCACTGACTTCGCGCCTCGAGCGCTTCCCCTGCTGTCCAGATGGCACATCCCAGAAGTACAAGATCTTTGATGAGGAATCCTCCGGAACCACCCAACAAGGGAACAGCGTAACTGTGATCGATCACGCCAGGAGTCGTGAACAGAAAACTGACAGTAGTCAGAAACGTGACAATGGCTCCCAAACTTCCAACCAACGACGCCAGAGGTGAAATCGATCGCGCTGCCATCAGCAACGCCACCGATATTTCAGTCACACCAATTACATTAGAAACGGCCTGAACACTAAGGAGCGAGTACATCCACGACATGAATGGACTGTGCATGATGAGCGGCTTGATACCTTCCGCCTCGGCCGCGGTGAATTTCTGAATCCCAATCCACAATAGAATCAGCACCAACGAGTAACGGGAGATCAGAGCGCCCAGGGTTGCGAGCTGGCGCGCACTTCTCGGCGTCACCGCACGGGAGACGGTAAGCGTCTGTTGCGACTGAACTGGTGTGGTCATCTGCCTTCCTCATTCAAAAGTGCACCACGAACCCGCCGGAAAACACCAGGTTGTGTTGAAATCCGCTAACCGCAACCCCGTTGTAATTTGGCTTGTCCGAGTAGAAGTCACGCACTTCCGCCCGCAGGCCAATGGGAAACAGAATCCTGACTGGAGTGCGAATGTCGACGCCGCCTCCGAATTGGATTGCACCCCGGTTTGTGCCTCGGGTGGTGTTCGGGGCGCCATCCAGCCGGAGAGTGCTTTCGTCGAAGCGAGCATAACCTCCGCCAATCGAGAACCAGGGAGAAAAGGCCGCATCGGGGGCCAACTTCAACCGCACTCCCGGAGTGATAAATAGAGATGCATAATTGGACGGCGACAAACCGTTCGAGCTCGTCACATCCTGCAGCGGAGTCGCCAGGAATGGCAGCTCGAAGAAGACGCTGACGGCGTTGGCATCGATTAGCTTTCTTGCGTAGGTTGCCTGGAATGTGATTCCACTTCCAATTTCCAGGCGGCCGCTGTGACCTGCAGTGTCGAGCGCCGGTGTGACCGTCCCACCGAGAAGGAGTCCGATCTCGCTCTTGCCGCCTTCTTGCGCAGAAGCGATGAAGGTGAGCATCACGCAAGCCGCCACAGTTAACAGGATTTTTCTATATCGCAACAAATGCTTTCCCCTGTACGATCGATAGCAGTGTGATGTAGTGCGGACGGGAAAGTTACATGCGCGGCCCAAAGAAGAAGGAGGTCACCGTAGTACCTAGACAAGTCGCTTGGCTCAGGCAGGGCTAAACTAGTGGCGGCCGTTCGTGGATTTTTCGGATGCGAGGTAGCGATCCAGTTTGGCGTAGAACCGGCGGCTTGAGCTGGCGGGAATTTCGAAAGCCTTTCCATCCCCCACGAGCTTCAGGACGTTTCGTGTGCCATCGAGTACGGCGCTGCAATGCGCACAGTTCTTGAAGTGGGCAGACATGATGGAACGAAGCTGGGCATCCAGCTCATCGTCGAGATAATCAGAGATCTGCCGCCACACTTCTTCGCAGTCGATCTCGATAGGTCTGGTCAAGTCCCTCTCCCGTTCCAGAAATAGTGGCCGGTTCAGTGGCGCACGTCAGAACGGCCGAACTTTCTCGTATTCCTGCCCTTTTCTCCATGCTCCGTCGAAGCCTGGCGCCAGCGCATCACGCATCATCAGCCGCGCCCGAAGCAGACGCGTCTTGACCGAAGCTTCGGTGATTCCCAGAAGCTTTGCGGTCTCGGCAATATTCAGATGCTCAACGTCACGCAGCACCAGCACCTGGCGATATTTGGGAGCTAAAGATTCGAGCGCCCGCTTGAGAGCCTGGCGCAGGCGTGCCATCTCCAGGGCCTCAGAGGGGATTTCCCGCCAATCGGCGAAATCGCGCGGAACGTAGTCACCCTCATCTTCCCCTCTGCGAGGTTCGTCGAGCGAGTCATACATGTGGCGGCGGTCCTTGCGCAACTTCATGCGTGCTTCGTTGATGGTGATTTGAATAATCCAGGTGCTGAACTTCGCTTCCTGGCGGAAACGCGCGATGGCCTTGAAGGCTTTTAAGATCGCCTCCTGGACTACTTCCTCCGCATCAGCGTCATTGTTGAGGATGGAAAGCGCAGCCAGATAAATTCCGCGTTCGTGCGGCCGCACCAGTTCGTAGAATGCCTCGGTCTCCCCGTTGCGCACACGCTCAAGGAGAACCGCTTCCGAGTCGCTTTGCAGGTTCGAAGTGGCCATCGAGTCCGATCATTATTAGGGTTTGCGGACCGAAATTCAAGGATGTTGGCGTGCGGGCAAGTTATCCGGATTTCTTTGCCGGTCGCCTTCGGGTATGTTTGCTGGCAAGGCGATTGGGTCCCATCGCAGCCAAAACTTCCTTTGGCGGCATCCTCGGCGGAAGATCTCGGTTGTCGAGAAAGATGCCTATCTTCCACTTACCCTCGGCATCTTTCTGCCAGATTTCGAGATAGCGCGTGCGCGTAACCGTCGGCCTGCCGCCTCGCCTGGGAATCAGCGTAAGCGTGTGCCATCCCCAGTCAAACGCCAGCGCACCTTGAATGCGAATGGAAATGATAGTAACCGCGAGCTGGGCGCGGTAGTTGGCAAAAAGGATTTTTAGGCGGTGGCGGAGCACGGCCTTGGCTTCGACTCCAAAAAAAGACGGGTGCCCGGAAGACATATCGGCGAAACCATCGGCAAATATCGCCAACAGCCGGTTCACATTTCCAGCGCGATAGGCCTCACGCAATTCCGTTTTTGCCAGACGAATAGCGTAAGCGTCATCCATCGAATCTCTCAAGGAGCTCCCCAATTTAGGTCCTCGGATATTACCAAATAATCGACAAAACGGAAGTCCTCCCGACTCGCGCGCAGTGGCTCAGTTTGAACAAATCCACTACCCGGCGTCATCCTGATGAAGGACTTCAGTCCTGAAGGATCTCGCGCGCAGCGGCACAATTGCTGGGGAAGAGTTCTGATCCGCCGCGCGCAAGATCCCATCGACTTTACTCAGGGTTGGCTCGCCGCAAGCTTAGGATGACGCCTTCCATCAGAGGCGAGCTCAAGTTGCCACTACCGACTAGCGCGGAAGGCGAACGAGCTTGCGCCCCTTGATCAAGAGTTACTTGCTTACGGGAGAGCTGAAACTGGCCTCGCCCAAATTGACTTCTGCGAACGCGCACCAGATCTGTACCTTGGCCACGTTCTTCACATAGCTGGGAACGACAATTTCCTTCTTGAAATTGCTGCCGATGAAGGCCTTGGTCTTCAACTTGTCGACCAGGTAGACGTTGCCATCGGAGTCGACCAGCTGCCAGTGTGGATCCGGTGTGTCGGGCACGACGAAATCGTCGGACAGCGTGAGAACGCTCTTGCCATCGCGCACGCTGTGGGTGACGGTTCCCTTGTTAGCCTTCGGCCCCTGGAACTGGCTGGTGGTGTGCATATCGGCAGCGAATGCAGAAACGGCCAAAACCAACACCGCCGCCAACATCGCTGTAGGGAATACTCGAATCGTTTGGTTATTTTTCATTCTTTTTACCCCATATTTGAAGATTGATTCGCGAACCCACTCACAGCGATGAATCGTTAACGATTCGCGAGCCTGCATGAAAGCGGTGGCTCAAGTGCCGTGCGGAGGTGCTCACGTGGCAGTGGGATTCGGAAAGCAGATGAAGGTTACAAACGATTTCTATCGCCGGACGTACGTCACTTTCGTCGACGGACGGCATCTTACAGAGTGGAAAAAATGTGCATCCCAACCTAAAAGCCATTGAGATCGACTGCTATGAGGTTCGCAGGGAACTTGTGAACTACATGGAAGACGACATAGAGCCAGAGCTGCGTGCGCGGATTGACGCGCACTTGCAGAACTGTCATCACTGCACCGCCGTCTACGATGGCGTGCGGAACGTGGTTGCCTTGCTGGGCAACCAGCAGTCCATTGACCTGCCCGGAGGTTTCAGCCAACGCTTGTACAAACGCCTGATCTCCCGCGCGGAGTGATCTCGGAATGATCGAACCTAATCCTTGGCGCTCTTTGCGAAGTCCTTTGCGTCCTTTGCGGTTAAAGGCTTTGACTGCAAGGATCGCAAAGGCCGCAAAGAGGGGACCGCGTCCATCCAACCATGAAACCGCATCGCTACTCATTAGTCCTAGCGCTTTGATTCGCGAACCCGTGTGTACTCCCGCTGCCGCTTCGTGAGATCCCCTCTTGCGAAGCGTCGGTACCATGGTACATTGGTACCATATATGACCGAGAACGAGGCATTCCTGGTCGAGCGCGTACAGACCGGCGTTCGGATCGAGAAGCGCCTGCTCAAGGTGCTTAAGGGATTTGCCGAGTACCACGATCTCACCCTCGGCGATCTACTAGAGGGAATTGTCTTGCATGCTTTTGACGGCAAGACTCCTTTCAGTCAAGCATCCCTCGACCAGATTAAAGAGCTGAAAAAATTCTATGGCCTGGAGTTGGATTCCAGTGCCAGCCACCGCTTGAAGGAGACGAAGCGCCGGCAGGGGTCACGCAAGCGCGACTCGTAAGCATTTCATGAAGGCCACGGTCAGCAAACTCGCTCTATTTGGGCTGCACGGATCGTTGGGGCTGGTCATTCTGATCGAGGCCGCCTTCCTGGCCTTCGCTCCCGCGCAAATCAGGGCTTTTGGCAAAACTGGAATGCCTGACTGGATCCGCGTGGCGCTGGCCTGGAGTGAGATGATCTTCGCTCTTCTGTTCCTGGTTCCCCGAGCGAAGATCGTGGGCGGCTGGGGCCTGCTTGCAGTTTTCCTGTTCGCCGCTGGCCTGCATCTTCTCCACGGATGGCTGGATGTCGGGACGCTGGTGATTTATTCGGCGGCTGTTCTCGTCGTCATGACCCGCAAGGCGGAACCCTGTTGAGCGAAGACGGACGGTACACACACATGACAGATCAGGAACTGATGGAACAATTCGAGCGCGGCACGCTTCCTAATGAGTGCTTTCATCATCGGGAACACGTCAGGGTAGCGTTTCTCTATCTGAACGAGTATCCGGTTCTTGAGGCGATTCAGGCTTTTTCCAAGGCCTTGCAGGAATTCGCCGCAGCACACGGAAAACCCCAGCTCTACCATGAGACCATCACGTGGGCTTTCATTTTTCTGATCCGGGAGCGCATGGCGCGGGCCGGAAAAAAGCAAAGCTGGGAAGAGTTTGCCCGCAGCAATCCAGATCTTCTCGCCTGGAAAAACGGCTTGTTGAATCAATACTATAGCGGGCAGACTCTCGCCTCGGATCTGGCCCGAGCCATTTTTGTCCTTCCGGACAGGAGAAGCGGAGAACTGAATCGTTAGGTGCATTCCGGCCAGTCATCTAGAAACAAGCCTTATCTGAAGAGCTGCCCTCCCCTCGTTTGACTCGCGAAACACCGAGTGCGAAACCCCAGTCCCCCCGTGTGCAAGCGGGCGCTTTTATGTGTCACTTCCGTCCAATATCCGAATCACATCGCCAGATTCCATGAATAGCATCGAGCAAAACCTGATGGCGGATGCGTCAAACCTGATGACAACGCCTCTGCCGCCGGTGGCGGCATCCTCCCAAGCGCCCAAACTGGGCGCTCTGGCATCTCTGAAGGCCCACTGGCCCGAGTACTTGATGGAGGCAGGGCTGCTCGGTGCATTTATGGTGTCGGCGTGCGTCTTCGGCGCGCTCTATGAATTTCCCCAGTCTCCCGTGCATCAGGCAATTGGGTCAGGCTTCCTGCGGCGGATGCTTATGGGAGTTTCCATGGGGCTGACTGCGATCGCCATCATCTACTCGCCATGGGGAAAGCAGTCAGGCGCACACATCAATCCATCAGTCACATTTACATTTCTTCGCCTGGGCAAGATCAAGGCATGGGATGCCCTCTTCTATATAGCCGCCCAGTTTACAGGGGCTGTCCTGGGAGTTTTGTTGGTCGCCCGTTTTCTGGGCAAGGAAATCTCTCATCCCGCGGTTCGATACGTCGTCACTTTGCCCGGGCCGCATGGACCGTGGGTTGCTCTGTTGGCCGAATTCATCATCGCCGGGGGACTGATGTCCGCGGTCCTTTATTTCTCCAATCATCATCGCCTTAGTAACTATACGGGCCTGTTTGCCGGCATGCTGGTCGCAACCTATATCACTTTTGAAGCGCCGTTTTCGGGGATGAGCATGAATCCGGCGAGAACGTTCGGTTCTGCTTTCCCACCCATGATCTGGGATGGGCTCTGGATCTATCTGACTGCACCCCCGCTGGGCATGCTGACTGCCGCCGAGTTCTATTTGTGGCGGAAGGGGCGGACGGCGGTGAAGTGCTGCAAACTCCACCACGACAGCGACAAGCGCTGCATTTTCTGCGGAGCAAATGGAGGGTTCGCAATATGAGCAGCCTCAATCACTACGATGTGATCATCATCGGAACCGGCGCGGGCGGAGGAACCCTGGCCTATCACCTGGCGCCCTCAGGCAAGAAGATCCTTATCCTCGAACGCGGCGACTACGTGCCCCGGGAAAAAGACAACTGGGACCCGAAGGCGGTCAACCTCGACGCCAAGTACAACACCAAAGAATCCTGGCGCGACAAGGACGGCAAAGATCTGCATCCGCACACGAACTACTACGTGGGCGGGAACACCAAATTTTATGGCGCCGCCTTGTTCCGCCTGCGCAAAGAGGATTTCGGCGAGTTGCGCCACAAGGGTGGCATTTCGCCTGCCTGGCCGATCAGCTATGACGAGCTCGAGCCTTACTACACCCAGGCCGAGCACCTCTATCAGGTACACGGCAACCGGGGCGAAGATCCCACAGAACCGGCGGCCAGCGCGCCCTACCGGTTTCCAGCGGTGACTCATGAACCCCGAATCCAGCAACTGGCCGATGATTTTGCCCGCTCCGGATTGAAGCCGTTTCATGTGCCCGCCGGCGTGATGCTGAATGAAAAAAACCCGAGGCAGAGTCGCTGCATCCGCTGCAGCACTTGCGATGGATTTCCGTGCCTGGTATCGGCTAAGTCCGATGCGCAGGTGGTTTGCATCGACGAAGCGGTGAAGTATACCAATGTCACGCTGCTTACTCAGTCCCTGGTCAAAATTTTGGAGACTGATGCTTCCGGACGCGAGGTGAAGGGTGTTGTCGTCGAGCGCAACGGGAGCCAGGAGACGTACTCCGCGGATATGGTGGTTGTTTCCTGCGGTGCCATCAACTCGGCAGCGCTCCTGTTGCGCTCTGCGAATGACCGGCATCCGCGTGGCCTGGCCAATAGTTCCGATATCGTAGGACGTCACTACATGGGCCACACCAACTCGGTGCTGATGGCCATTTCCAAGTGCCCCAACCCCACGATTTTCCAGAAAACCCTGGCGGTAAATGACTTCTACTTTGGTTCCAAGGACTGGGAATACCCGATGGGGCACATTTCATTCGTTGGCAAACTGGACGCGATCACATTGCGGGCAGGCGCCCCGGCCATCGCACCCGGCTTTACGCTCGAGCTGATGGCAAAACACTCGCTGGACTTCTGGCTTACATCAGAAGATCTACCGGATCCGAACAATCGGGTCACCATAGACCGGGATGGCAAGATCGTTCTGAGCTATACCCCGAACAATCTGGAGGCACACGAGAGACTTCAGGCGAAGCTGAAGCAAGCCATGAAGCAGACCAACTGCAGCGTGCATGGCCATGATTGTCACCAGGGACTCTTCTCTCGAAGCCTCTATGTCGGCCAAAGAATTCCGCTGGCGGGCGTGGCCCACCAGAACGGGACCATCCGATTTGGAAACGACCCCAAGACATCGGCCCTGGATCCGAACTGCAAGGCCCATGACGTAGACAACTTGTACGTAGTGGACGGCAGCTTCTTTCCTTCGAGCGCGGCCGTGAATCCAGCACTGACGATCATGGCCAACGCGTTGCGGGTTGGCGATCATTTGATGGAGCGCATGGGAGTGTCGCTCGAGGGCTTGACCCGGAACGTTCAACCCGTGATGGCGTAAATCCTACTGCTGGGCTGGAGTTCGGTAAGACTTCAAGGAAAACAGGGAATTTAGAAACCCGGTTGTCAGTTGACGGTTCCCGGTTGTCAGTTGACGGTTCCCGGTTGTCAGTTTCTGTTTCGATTGCCATGACAAAGACAATAAAACTCTTGTGTCAGAGCGTCTTGACTGTCTG
>JBGQIG010000026.1:0-15086 GCA_041498365.1 Terriglobia bacterium
CGGCGAACACTCCGCTGCTATAGCGGCTCTGCGGAAGCCTCAGTCCCTCGGCGATGGACAACACGGTCGGCAAAAGGAACCATAGGAATTGCGTCGAGAACAGTGTCATGGCTGGCAGCAAGCGCCGCCAACCCACCTGTTCTGCCAGTCCAGACCAACCGTAGACCGAACAGCCAATGAACGCGACTCCAAGTACTACGGCGACAGCGGAACTGGCTTGTCCCGGAATTCCTGGCGAAACGAACAACGGATCGTTCGAGGGGCCGGTAAGGAAGCTCAGAAGCAGAATTAGATAAGAAATCAGAAATGCGGAGTACAACGCCCGTCTACCTGCAGCCGAGGGATTTGCGCCTCCTCTCCGCGCGAACATCATGAACAGGCCATAGTTCTGACCACTGTAGTGCCAGGGGCTCCAAATGAGATAAAGGGTGAAAATCCATGGGAGGACGCGGAACCAGAAGTGCGACAGAATCAACGTCAGGGCAATGAGGGCGGTGATGTGGACCGTAAAAATGCGGTATTTATGAAAATCCGCCGCGCTGTGATAGGCCCGATAAATCGTCGCCATGTAGTGGGGATAGTTGAAGAGCAGAGCCAAGCCGTAAAAGGCGATTGACCAGCCCATCGCGCTCGACCTTGACGCAAAGTACGCAAGCAGGAGCAGGGGCGCAGACCACGCGCCGCATCCGACGACCAGATCGAGCCCGGGATTGTATATCCAGACCGAAGTGGCGGATTCAGGTGGATTTATGGCGATGGATCTTTTGGTTACGTTTGAAGAATCTGGCACGGCGGTTCCAGTCTGCGGGGATTATAAGTTGGCCATGCAGTAGGGCGGCATACCTAGAAGGGTTCGGCTGAAAGTAACCGGACGCCTTGCAGCCCACGCCTCTTCTACAACAGTCAGCCAGCCTCTTACCCTGCTTTACAATCGAAAGGTGAAGACCTGGGACGTCATCATCGTCGGTGGTGGGATCATCGGGCTTTCGCTCTCCATCGCGTTGCGGAAACGTGGCGCCACGGTCCTGGTAGTCGAACGTGGAGAACCGGGGCGGGAAGCCTCCTACGCCGCCGCCGGGATGCTGGCCGACTTCCCCCTGGAAACTCCGCCTGCGCTTCAGCCCCTGGCCACAGCCAGCGCCCGCATGTATCCCGAATTCGTGCATGAGCTGCAGGATGAATCCAGCACGAATGTTGACCTGCGTGATCAGGGCACCATCTTTTTTGTTACACCTGAACAGCTCCACGAGCATCCAGGCTTGAGAGCTGACTGTCCCCTTCCCTCGCCGTTGGCTGAACTCGAGCCCGCCCTCGGCTCGGTAAAGCTGCCGGGAATTTATCTGAAAGAGCGCAGCGTTGATCCACGCGCGCTTACCTCCGCGGCCCTGAAAGCAGCCCGGCACCGTGGAGTGGACATTTCTTCAGGCACGGCGGTGAGTGCAGTGCTTCTGTCAAATGGAAGGGTGACCGGCGTCAGCACCGACCGGACCACTTATTGCGCCCCGGCAGTTGTGAATTGCGCGGGAGCCTGGGCCGGAAGCTTTCCGCCGAACCGTTTCCCTACTCGACCCGTGAAGGGCCAGATGCTTTCAGTCGTCGGCGCAACTCACGATCTGGTGCGTCACGTAATCCGGGCTCCCGAGGTGTATCTGGTTCCGCGCAGCGACGGCCGCATTCTGGTGGGGGCGACGGTGGAAGAAGCGGGATACGACAAGCGCACCGACGCGGACACGATCCATCGCATGCATCAGGCGGCAATCGGCCTGATTCCCGCTCTGAGCCAGGCGCGCGTGCTGGAAGCCTGGGCAGGTTTGCGGCCAGGTTCTCCTGATAATCTGCCCATCCTCGGTGAAACCGGAACTCCCGGGTATTTCGTTGCAACCGGTCACTTCCGCGATGGAATCCTGCTCGCCCCCGTGACCGCACACCTCATGGCGCAACTGGTCACCGGCGTCAAACCTGAGTATGATCTTTTCCCGTTCTCGCCCGGACGCTTCCGGAACTGATGGCGACCATCGCTAAAATCTCGGCCGCTCAAATCAGAGAGCACTATGACTCGCTGGCCTTCATCTATCGCACTTTCTGGGGCGACCATATTCATCATGGATTGTTTCTCGAAGGCAATGAGTCGCCCGGGGACGCGCAAGTGCAGATGCTCAATTACTGCGTTAGCCTTCTCGATGTTCGCCCCGGTATTCGCGTGCTGGACGTGGGCTGTGGGCACGGCGGCACTCTGATCCACCTGGCGAAGTCGCTTGCGGGCACCGGAACGGGACTCACTCTCAGCCCCAAGCAGGCAAGATTGGCGAACGAGCATGCCGCCGAGGTGGGAGTTGAACATCGGGTAAACTTCGTAGTCGAAAACGCTGACACCTTCCCGTTCCCTGCCGCAGCCTTCGACCTGGTGTGGACCATGGAATCCTCCGAACACTTTGCCGATAAGTCGCGCTACTTCGCGAATGTCACCCGAACCTTGAGACCGGGTGGCCAACTTCTGTTAGCGGCATGGACCGGTTCCATGGAGCGCTCCCGTGTGCGCGAGGTGGCACGAGCATTTCTATGCCCGGAATTGTGGACACCGGAACAGTACCAGTCAGCAGTCGAGTCTGCCGGAATGCGCATCACACGTCGAGAAGATTTGAGCGCGAAGGTGGTGCGCACCTGGGAGATCTGCAGCGACCGCGCGCAATCTGCCGCGCCAATCGTCAAACTTCTTCCGCGAGCAGCGCGGGAATTTGTCGAAGGTGTGGATATCATTTTGGACGCCTACCGATCGGGCGATCTGACTTACACCGTGATCGTGGGTGAGAGATAAACCCGTGTCCCCGACGGATGGTACCGTTCCGTCCGAACACGAGCGAGGCCTGCCCTGAGCGAAGTCGAAGGGACGCTCGCGCCTACATCGGGCGGCGGTTATACTAAAGCGTTTTCCTGATCCCAAGAAAGGCACCGCTTATGGCCTCCCCCGCAGTCGATTATGCCCGTGGCAATCAGCAGCGCTTCCTGAACGAACTGAAAGATCTGCTCCGCATTCCCAGCATCAGTACGCTGCAGGAGCATAAATCCGATGTGCAGAAAGCGGCTGAATTTGTAGCCAGTGAACTTCGACGCATCGGTCTGGAGCATGTCGAGACCATTCCCACACAGGGCCATCCCCTGGTCTACGCCGACTGGCTCCACGCTCCCGGCAAGCCGACCGTGCTTTGCTACGCCCACTATGACGTGCAGCCGCCCGACCCGCTAAACGAATGGATTTCTCCCCCCTTTGAGCCTACCGAGCGCAACGGCAACATCTATGCCCGCGGCGCGGTCGACGACAAAGGTCAGCTCTGGATGGAGATCAAAGCCATCGAGGCTCTGATGAAGGGTCATGACGGCAAGCTGCCGCTGAATGTGAAGTTCATCATCGAAGGCGAAGAAGAAATTGGAGGCGAGTCGATCGCGCAGTATGTCCGCAAGGAAAAGGCCAAGCTGAAGGCTGATTTCGCGCTGGTCTGCGACACCGAACTCTTTGCCCCCGACCTTCCGACGCTTTGCGTGGGACTGCGTGGCCTCGTGTACACGGAAATTGAAGCGGTGGGAGCCAAGACTGATCTTCACTCCGGCATGTACGGCGGGGCGGCGCCCAATCCCTTCTTTGGTCTGATTGAAATCATCAGCAAGTTGAAAGATGCCAAGGGTAAAATCTTGATTCCAGGTTTCTACAAGAATGTGAAAGCTCCCAGCAAGGATGAATTGAAGGCCTGGAAACGGCTGCCTTTCAACCAGGAGCATTATCGTAAGATCGAAGTAGGTTCGACCGTGCTCACGGGCGAGCCAGGCTATTCGGTGATGTATCGCACCTGGGCACGCCCCACACTCGAAGTCCACGGCATGCCCGGAGGATTTGTCGCTCCCGGCGCCAAGACGGTGATTCCTGCAAAAGCCTCGGCCAAAGTTTCCATGCGCCTGGTGCCCAATCAGGACCCGGACGACATCCTCAAGCGTTACAAGAACTACGTGAAGAAGCTCACGCCCAAGGGCATTCAGACCAGCGTCAAGGTCTGGAGCAAGGGTCCGGCTTGCGTGGTGGGCACGGACAACAAGTACATCAAAGCCGCCACCGAGGCCATGCACGACGTCTTCAAGAAAGAAACCGTCTTTATCCGTTCGGGCGGCTCAATTCCGATCGTCACCGACTTCCAGGACGTGCTGAAGATCCCAAGCGTGATGATGGGCTTCGGCCTGCCCGACGACAATCTCCACGCCCCCAACGAGAAGTTTCACATCGCAAACTTCTATCGTGGCATCGAGTCGATCTGCTTGTTCTTCGAGAAGCTCGGCCAGTAGGCCAAAGCAAAATTTCAGGACGATAGGGCGCTCGGAAAACGAATCTGGAGTCCAGGAGACCAACGTGGCTGAAGTAGCGCTCGGCGGGACGCCGGCGCTACGAATACAATTCACTTCTTCCGTTGGCGGACCCGGACGTCGATGCTGACCACGCCGTTCTGGTCGCGTACCCCTACGATGGAGACGTTGCGCGTGATGTTGTATTCCACCTGGATGATCTGTTGTGAAGCTTGCGCGACGTTGGTGGTGTAGGTGAGCGTCAGGTTGTTTTGTACCTGCTGCTCAATCGTCACCGCCGGACCGGTCTGCGTGGGCGAGGTTTCAGTAGTCAGGCCTTGCGGATCGATCTTGATGCGGCTGACGCCAAACAGTTTCTGCACCCGGTTGCTGACCGTGGCGTTGAGCGCGGCGCTAAGAATGGCACTGGAGGTCTCCGAGTTGAATGCCGACTGGGACTGGTTCAGTTGCGCCGATTCTTCCGAAGTCGAGCCAAATGCCAGGAGTCCAATGATGTCGGAGGTGGACAGAGGCGGCTCGGAGCGATAGGTCACATTGGGCCGGTCGATCTGGCCATTGAGGTTGAGCGTGACGTCGTAATCTCGCACCCGCGTGGATGCCTGCAGATCGAGAACCGGCGTGGTGGTGACCGGATTGATGAATGTGATGTCGCCGCGCTCCAGGCGATACTTGGTCCCGTTAAAGTACACCTCGCCCTCGATGATGTCAGCTCGTCCAAGGATGACGGGCTTCCCGGCAGTGCCTCGCAGATGCAAATCGGCGTCTCCGGAAAGGCGAATGCTGGCGGTCTGCATCTGCAATTCAGGAGTGGTAACAATGTGAACATCGAGCCGAATCCGGTTTAACAAGCGGTTGGTCGGTGGAAGAGCCGAGGTCTGGGAGCGCTCAAGATACGCACCAAAGTCGAAGCCGGGGGTCATGGCCAGCTTGGTGACCACAATGTCGCCGCTGAGCGTAGAGCCAGAAGAACCGCCCACGAAGTGTAAGTTGGCGTTAGCCGTGGAACTGACGCCGGGCGGATAGCGCAACCGGACGTCCTGCCCATGTACCGTAAGGTCGAAATTAAATTTGCCGTTGTAAGCGGTTGCGTAACCGCCAAAGGTGACCAATCCGCCGCCGGTGTGCGCAGTGAGCTGCTCAATCTGCAGACGATCCTGATTAAAGATCAGCGAGCCATTGATATCGCTCAAGGCGCTGGGCAGGTCAATGTAAGCGATGGCGCCGTTATCGATACGCACGCGCCCCTGGGTGATGGGCTTGGCCAGTGTGCCTGTAACCGATAGATCAACTGAAACCACACCGGAAGAGGTGAAATCGGAATTGATGCTCTCGATAAGCTTCAGGTTAACCCGGCCCTCGGGTCGCAGGTCGAGCTCACGCTCCCCGGTCAACTGCACCTGGCCGGTGGCCGAAATGTCCGTGTCTTCCCCCAGCAGATGGAATTGCTCAATTTTGAGCAACTGGTTGGAGACGGAAAAGCGAACCGGCCCCTGGTTGTGAATCTTTATGTCCTCTACGTCGGCATCCAGGTTGTCTAGATTGGCCGTGAGTTGCAATTCACGCGGGCGGCGCAACGGACCTACCAGGTGCAGTACGCCGTCTGCCTTCGAATGTCCGGTAACCCCTTTGCGCAAGTAGATTCGCAGGAGCGAATCCACATCAAGCTGGCGGAAGCGGAAGTACACATCTGCGAGCCAGTCCTCGCGCATGTGAACGTTGCCGTCGATTCGAAGTTCGGCCTGTTCGAACTGGGATTGTCCCGTGATCCGGAGTTCCGGACCCTGGGAGACCGCGTTAATGATGAAGTCGCCAGCGCGCTCCTGGTCGAAAGTGAGGTCACGGACATTAATTCCCGCACGGATTCCGGGCTCTTCCAGAGTGCCGGAACCGGCCGCAGTGAAGTCCACGCGACCCTGCACAGAAACGCGGCTGCTGCCCACTGACGGAATACGGGTCAGGTCAAAGTTGCTGCCCGCTAAGTTAAAGCGAAAGGCGTGGCTGGAGGGATTGTAAGTAGCGTCACCGGTCACATTAGCGTCGTAATATGCCAGCTGAATGTTCTTGAGCTGTGCTTCCCCATCGCTGAAAGCCAGGTCAGAGCTGAAGCGCTCAATAGGTTGGTTGTAAACCGTGCCGTTGCGCAGCAGAATGTGACCTTCCCCATGCGCGTCGGCTCGCGTCCCCGCCAGTTGCAGGTTGAAATCCATGGTTCCAGATACCGGATATGCGTACCCTGCCAGGGCAAGAATATGGCTCAAATCAGCATTTTGTGTATTCACGTGCGCCTGGATGGCGCTGGTGTCGGTGAACTGCCTGTGGTCAAGATGCACGCGGAAATCAAATTTGAGCAGGTCAGGGTCGCGGCTCAGGGTACCGTTCCGCACCGCGAAAACAGAGGGTGAAAGCTGAATGTCCGCCTGGAGGGTGTCCCATTGGACCATTTTTTCAGGTGTTCGTGAGGTAGCGGGAATCAGCGTTTCAAACTCCTGCGACTGAAGATTGCCTGCGATGGTGATCTCGGTGAGTTTTCCCATGGCGGTGCCGTTGAAGAAAGCTCGACCTCGCAATGTGACCGGAACCGGTCCTGCATATCCGGCGGCGGTAAAAACCGGTTGCCATTCGCCCATGTCCGTGGTCGTGACGTAGAGCTTGAGCGCGGCGGTTGACGAAAGTGTGCCCGAAGCCCGAACCTGAGTAGCGCGCGTACTCGCCGTCAACGTGTCGAGCTGCAACTCGCTCGGGCCAGCACGATAAATACCCTGCGCATGCGCGGTGAGCGGGAATTGCGCCTTGGATGAGCCCGGGGGCGGCACGACATCGGCCACGAACTGCGCCTCCGTGTTGCGAAGCGAGCCCCTCCAGCGGGCTTCCACGTTACCGCTTGCCAACCCTGCCAATTTGATTCGCTGAAACGGGCGCGAGGGTGTGGCGATCGCTGCCGCAATTTCGGAGGCCGATAGATCTTTGAATCGAAGGCGCAGCACACCCGCCTGTTTTTCCGTCCCCTTCCCTTTCGTAGGTGAACCCATGGGCTCCAAATTGAGCCATTGCGTCACCTCGGCGTCCCCGGTCACGCCACCGCTGAACAGCTGGCCCTGAATCTGGGAGAGCATAAGCCGCTGCGGATTCAGCGTGTACTGGGCGCTAAGGTTAGCGTTGTGTACGCCTACAGGTGCATCCCGCCAGTCCAGATTCGATATCCGGGCCTTGCCCGTGGAGGAGAAGTCTTGATCGGACCAGGAGCCATGGCCAATCAGCTGGACTGCGCCCCGCCGGACTTCCGGGCGGCGCGCGATTGCGGCAGCCTCGGCAAGATCAAGACTGATGTCGTAGTCGGCTTGGATCTTCGGTCGCCTGAAATCTTCCACTTGCCCGCTGGCCTGGAGGCGCGAGCGCCCGGAAGTGGCCTTCAGAGATCGCAGTTGGACACGGTTCCGGCCCAGGCTGAAGTACGCCTCGGCGGTCCACGCAACCGGCCGATAGTCTTTGAAAATGATATCGGCCTTGCCGAGTAGAAGACTTCCGTCATAACGGTTGTGGAGAAGCGAGGAGCTCATATCGGCCGACACGTCATCGGCCGCGAAATCCAGGGGTATTTTCTGGTTCCCCCACAGAACTTCGCCGTGGCGCACTTCCAGCCGGTTGATGGAGAGCGCAAAGAGCTGCTCGACTTTCTTCTGCCCAGGGGCCTGTTTCAATCGTGGTTCGGGCTGGTTGGTGGTGCCGTCAGGATAAAGAATGATGTGGATGACGGGATGGTCGAGAATAACGTAGTCAAGCCCGATCTCAGTCCGCAGGATTGACAGAATTTTGACTTTCGCCACCAGACTGTTCACATGGGCATACGGAACTTCCCCCGCCTGCTCGCGGCCGTGAATCGTCAGATTGCGGACTTCTATCTGGAAGTGAAACGGCACCGTGTGGATGCTATCCAGTTCAACCCGGCCGCCGGTAATCCGCTCCAGGGTGGCGATCAGTCGTCGACGCACCAGGTCCCGAAAAGAATCCGTCGTGCTGTACCAGCCCAACCCCACCAGCAGCAACAGGCCGGCGAGCATCAGCCCCAGTAGGTACTTCCATATCTTGCGCCGACGCGGCGTAGCGCCGGGTTCGCTCATCGCACCCCGCTCCCCACTCCGGCCGACGGCGGCTCGGCGTGGATTTCGCTTCCCGCCCGCAGGTTTTGCAGCCACGCGGTCAGCAGTTGGTTCATTTTCTTCTGGGTGAGAAGTTCGCGGATTTTGGTACTGACTTCGGCAAGCGGGAGCTGCTTCCCGCCCGATTGGAGGACTTGGGGCACCAGCTCCTGATTGTAGTAACTCTCGATGCTCTTGGAGTCGATGGTGATCGCGGGTCGCAGGCGGGCGTCCACCAACCGCATCAAATCGAGCTCTACTGCTACCCGGCTCTTGATGCCTTCCTCGGTGAGCCGGGAGCTGTCGAGTAGTGCCCGCCACCCCAGCTCAGTTTCGGCGCTGGGATACTGCTTGCGGATCTCGGCCACACGTTCGGCCACCTCTTCCGCAGACGAGTGCGCGGACTCGGAAGACAATTGTTCGCGCAGTAGTTCCTGGTCAATCAGGCGGTCCAGCGCAGCTTTGCGGTCATCGACGGTCAGCCGATCGAGAGGACGTCCGCTGCTGAAAGCTTCATAGCGCAGCGAGTCTTCCCAGTCGCTCAGCAGAATGACGTGGCCATTTACGGTGGCCACAATGCGGTCGATCACCTCTCCGGCGCTGGTAGAGAAAGCCAGCGCGAGAAAGGCCACGGTGCAGGCGAGGATGGAAAGCCTGTGCCCCATCAGAAAGTCTGCCCAATGCTGAAGAAAACGTTGAAATGGCTCGCGTGCTGAGGATCGAAGACGGTCACATTGTTAACCGTCTTCTGGCTCGGGAACGCAGGCGGATTCAGATTGTATCCGAAATCGAATCGCACCGGACCCACCGGGGTTTTGTAACGAACACCGATGCCGATGGCGTGCGAAATATAGTTGTAGTCGCATTGGCCTGCGGTGGCAGCCTGCAGACAGAGCTGCGGGTTTGGCTGTTTCCAGCGCAGCAGGTTGCGGGTCAGGTCGTGCCCGTTGGTGAAAACGTTGCCGGCATCGTGGAAGATGGCAAAGCTGATGTTGTCCTGGAAGAAGGGCAAGGTCGGCGGAGGCGTGCGCAGCTCGATATTATTCAGGAACAAGGCTGTGCCCCCCAGGGGAAAGCCGGTGACCGGATCACGCGGTCCAGCCTGATTCAATCCGAATCCACGATGCGAGTTTCCGCCTCCCGAGAAGAAACGCTCGGCCAGGGGCAGACACGCGGGCTGCCCGGACTGAGGCTCCGGGCAGGCGCCTCCGGGCTGAGGCATAAAAGTGTTTCCGAATGGAGCTTCGATCCCGATGCGCGTGGACCGGGCGAGCACATATCTTCTTTCCGTGCGCCGGGTCTTGCCGAATGAGTAATATGTAGAATTCTGGATGAGCACGCGTCCGAAATTGGTTTCCGAGCCAAAGTAGCTATTGGCTATACCGCCATCAATCGTCGTGTAGTTTCCCTTGGTAGTCTCCAGGTCATTGTCCCGCTTGTTGCGGATGTAGCTGAAGCTGGGAATTCCCACGCGAGTCGGCTGAGACAACAACGGAATTTGGTTTTGGCTGATCTGCAGGTCGCTGGCCCGGACCCTGCGGTAGGTAAGACGGTAGGTCATGATGCTGGTCTTGCTGATGGTCTGTTCCGCCTGCACCGATCCCTCTAACCGTTGCGAGGTAAAGGTCGTGACGTCGAGCGTGTTGTCGTAGAAAGTGGTAAACGTAAGACGCCAGTTGGGATTGTTGAACAAGCGCGGCGCGTCGTAACTCACCAGACCCCGCTGCTGCAGGCGTCCCACGTTGGCCTTGACTGTGACGGTGTGGTCGCGGCCGCGGAAGTTCAGTCGGGTGACGCCAAAAGAGACCCGCGGGCTTACTCCGGTCTCTCCCAAAGGCTGGTTGCTGCCGGCAACCGGTTGCCCGGTCTGAAACTCCAGCCCCAAACCGTAGTTGAAGGTGTAGCGCTTGGCTTCCTGCACATTCACCAGGACATTCTTTTCCCGCTCGCTGCTTCCCGGATTCTGTATCGCCGTATCCACCTGGCTGAAGATGCCGAGGTCATACAGCCGTTTTTGAGTGTTCAACATGTCAATCTGGCTGAGGGGATCGCCCGGGTTGATCTGGATTTCGCGCTGCACCACGGGGGGGCGCGTATGGTTCAATCCGGCTACAAACACCCGGTCCACGATGACCCGGTCGCCTTCGTGGATGGTGTAGGTGACGTCCATGAGATTGGGGTCAGTCAACGAACGCTTGGCCGAAGCCTCGAACGTGGCATTCGGAAACCCGTTGTTGAAGTAATAATTCAGCACGATTTCGCGATCTTCATTGATTTTGGAATACCCGAATCCCTGTCCGGGAGATATGTTGAGCGCGGGGAACGGACTGTCGAGCGGGGTTTCGTTGCCCACAATCTGCAATGCTCCCACCATAGTCTGTGGTCCTTCGTCGATCCGCAGGGTAATTGCGAGTTCATTCTTGCCGCCTTGATAGTTGTCCTCCACCTTAGGCGTGATCTTCGCCTGCAGAAAACCGTTGGCACGATACGGGTTGGCCAGGATACTGCGAACGTCTCCATTGAGTAACGCCTGGCTGTAGCGGCCGTGCGACAGGAAGCGCCCGGCGGGCTGAATCTGCATGCGCGATCGAAGCTGCTCCTCGCTGAAGCTCTTGTTGCCTGTGATCACCAGCTTCGCGAATTTGTGGCGCTCGCCGGCGTCAATGATGTAGCGGACCCGCATTTCGCCGGCGGATGCTGGGTCCTTCTGCATTGTGACTTTGGCATCGAAATAGCCGCGGCCTTGCATGTAGTTGAGAAAATTGCGCCGGCCTTCGTTCAGCAAGTCATCGTCGAGCGCGTTTTCCTCGTAAACCGGTACATTCTTCTTGAGCTGGGAGCGGCTGATTTTGAAGCCTTCAACCTTGATCTCAACTTTCGGTCCCGGCTGAATTTCGAACGCGTAGTCCACGGTGTTGCTCTCCGGGCGATAGGTTCGGCTTGAGATGGCGACCTGAGACAGCAGGCGATTCTGCTTCTGATATCTTTTCCGCAGACGCTCGAGGGCGCGGCTGATGCGCTGTACCGAGACGTAATCCCCGGGGTGCATCTTGGCAATATCCCGGACTTGTCCCTCCGAATAGCCAGCTGGCCCGCTTACGGTTACACGGCCAATCTTGGCGCGAAGTCCAGGTACCACGCGGAACAGGATGTTCATCTGCTGGGTTTCGAGGTGGGGCTGTTCCTCGTCACTGATGGTGGACTGGTAATAGCCATTCTGCTCCATCAATTGCTTGATGTTGCCTAACGCGTGGTCAAGTTTTTCCCGCGTGAACAGTTCTCCCAATGGAAGCTTCGATGCGTTCACTATCTGATTGGCTGCCGGCGGATTAGGCTCTCCCTCCACAAAAATTTCACCCACAAAGAAGTTGGGCTGCATACGAAACAGCAGGGCGACTTGGCCTTCCGACGTACGGTCAGCGTCAACTTGAATATCGGCAAAGCGACCCGTGGCATGGAGGACCTGAATGCTCTGGCGCACAAGCTCGCGTTCCAGAGGGGCGCCCGCCTTTTGCGGAATCAGGTCAAGCAGACGCTTCACATTCGCAGAGGGCAGACCGGAGAAATCGATTCTCTGAACGATCATCCCGGCGTACGAAGCTAGACTGCCGGCTGGGGGAATAGTTGGCGCCTGCGGTTCGCCCGCAGACCGGCTCTGCTGGGCCGACGTCATTCCGGAAGGTCCCGGCACAACCGGGGATTGCGCCGTCAAAGTCGCGCAGAGAACGGCCGCCAGCCCCAGTCCTGTCAGGATCTTCCGAACCGCTCCCTCTAAACGCAAGCCGACTCCTCGCAACTGCGGGGTGATGATGGTTCGATGAACGGGTATCAGGCAGTGTTGCATTTGGCCCGGGAAACCGAGCGGCACCTATAATAATGGTTTGTGGCCCCCGAACTGGTGACCTGTTTGGAACTGGAAGAAAGATATTCGCGGCAAGTGCTCTTTCCCGGGATTGGCCGGGAGGGGCAACGCAAGCTGGCAACCGCCCGCGTGGTCCTGGTGGGATGCGGCGCTACCGGCTCCGCGCTGGCTTCCCTGCTGGCCCGTGCCGGCGTGGGCAGCATCAGGATCGTCGATCGCGACTACGTTGAGCCCAGCAACTTGCAGCGTCAGTCCCTGTTCGACGAGTCCGACGCGACGCAATCGCTGCCCAAGGCGATCGCTGCCGCCCGAAAGATTTCCGCCTTCAACTCCCAGATTGTAATTGAACCACAGGTCGCGGACCTGGTCCCAGCAAACATCGACTCTCTTTTGGACGGCATGCAGTTGATCCTCGACGGCACCGACAACTTCGAGACTCGCTACCTGGTCAACGATTTTGCCGTCAAGACTTCCCTCCCCTGGATATACACCGCCGCGGTTGGCAGCTACGGCATTACCATGAACGTGCTGCCGGGAAAAACAGCCTGCCTGGCTTGCGTGTTTCCCGATCTTCCCCGCGGGACCTTCGAGACCTGCGAAACCGCGGGGATTCTCAACTCCGCGGTGAACCTGGCCGCCTCCATCGCGGCCACCGAGGCGATCAAGTTGCTGGTGGGCGCTGAGGATCGGATGCGGCGCACCCTGCTTTCATTTGACCTGTGGCGTAATGAACACGCCGAAGTCCGGGCAGAAAGTCCGCGGCCAGGATGCCAGACATGCGGGGAGCGGGAATTCGTGCATCTGGCGGGTGAGGGCAGAGCGCACATCACGCTTTGCGGGCGGAACTCGGTGCAGATCCACGAGCGCCATCGGCCCATCGATTTTTCGGAAGTAAGCGCTCGGCTCAAACCGCACGGAGCCGTACGGCACAACGACTTTGTCCTGAAGTTCTGGCCTGAACCATACGAGATGACGCTGTTCCCCGATGGCCGGGCGATCATCAAGGGCACGACGGATACAGCGGTGGCGCGAAGTCTGTATGCCAGGTATGTGGGAAGTTAGAAGACCGTATACCAATGGCTACAATCAAGCATCCGGGCCGCGGGGTCGGAATCTCAGATTCTATTCGAGGAGGATTACCATGCGTCAACTTACCATCTTCTGCGTCCTGCTCTTGTGGGCTGGGCTCGCTGCGAGTCAGGACGACTGGGTCCCGCCGGGAACCTACGCTCAACCTTTCGCTCCGCGCATTGCCACCCCCTCAGCCCTGCCCCAGGCGCTGATGACGCCATCTTTAGCCCTGGACTCTCCGTCACTCAGCGTCGGAGCCAGCACTGGCACCCCGAGTAGCGCGGCCGGCCCCGGCGTGCATTTCAACCGGCCACTGTGGTACGCACCGGGCGTACAGCTCAATCAGCCCATTGATGGATCCTCCACTTCGACTGCGCGGGCTCAGATCGCTTCCGGCGTCGCGACTTCACCTGAACGGCGCGGATTCGAGTTCGGAGTGGCGACATTTCAGAGCAGCTACGGTGTAGCCCGATTGATGGCACAGAATGCCCGGCGGAAAGCAAGCCGGCTCTACACCAACCCGGATGTTGCACGGGTGAATGACAACAACGGGATAGTCAGGTACGGAGGCAAGACAGCGCAAGTAAACTAAGCGGCGGGCAGGCTTTCAGCGCTGCACCACGCTCTCCAGCGCATCGAAGAATCCGGGATAGGAAATAACTGCCGCGTCGGCGCCTCGAATTTGCGTTTCTCCTTCGGCGCGCAGAGCCGCGATAGCAAAGGCCATCGCGATGCGGTGATCGCCGAGAGAATCGACTTCAGCTCCGTGTAAGGTCTGACCGCCAGGGATTTTCAATCCGTCTTCCCGCTCTTCTACTTGAGCTCCCATGGTCCGCAAGTTGGTGGCGATGGCGGCAATGCGATCGGATTCCTTCACCCGTAATTCACGCGCATCGCGAATTTCGACGCCTCGCGTGGTGTAAGGCGCAATCGCCGCCAGGACAGGAATTTCGTCGATCAAGGCAGCCGTATCGGCCCCTGCGATCATGATCTCGCTCAGGCTGCGTCCCTCCACCTTAACCGTGCCTCGCAACTCCCCGTGTTGCTCTTCGAGTTGAGTGACGGAAATTCCCACGCCCAGCAAAATCAGGATATCGAGAAGCCGGGCCCGCGTGGGATTCAGGAGCAGGCCTTCGACGACCAGTTGTGCCCCCGGAAACAGTGCGGCCGCACAGAGAAAAAATGCGGCGCTGGAAATATCGCCCGGAATCTCCGCTTCGATAGGGTGCAGCTTTTGCCCACCCTTGACCCGCGCTGCGTTGCCCGACTGCGTCAACTCGACCCCGAAGGCCCGCAGTGCCAGTTCGCCGTGATCGCGGGTGCGTACCGGTTCCATGAGTGACGTCTCTCCCGTCGCAAAAAGGCCCGCGAACAGCAAACATGATTTGACCTGCGCGCTCGCCACCGGCAGGTTGTAGGTAATCGCATTCAATTCTCCACCGGTGAGGTACAAGGGAGGCCGGCCTTCGTTCTGGGCGGTGATCTTTGCTCCCATCATTTCAAGGGGTACGATGATTCGCGCCATCGGGCGCCGGCAGAGAGACTCATCACCGGTGAGTTCACTGGTAAATTCCTGGCCCGCCAGGATCCCGCTCAACATCCTCATGGTCGAACCGGAGTTGCCGCAATCGAGCGGCGAATTCGGCGACTGCAGTTTCAGACCTCGACCC
>JBGQIG010000027.1:0-15064 GCA_041498365.1 Terriglobia bacterium
AGCTGCAAGTTGGCGGCGATGGTATCGGTCAGCTTGGCCGGATCTTCCATGCGCACGGCCGCGATCATGGTCTCGTAGTTCAGCGACTGGCACAGCTTCACATACTGCTCGAACAGAGCCGTGACCCGCTGCATGCCGGTCTCGATCTGCGGGTTGGTTTCGGTTGCGTAGCGGGCCACGCGGACTGAAACCTGCATGTAGCCTTCGCTCTCGCTGATCTGCAGCACCTTGCCGCGCTCAATGCCCTCGACCAGGACCTTGATATTGCCGTCGGGCAGCTTGAGGCTCTGCACAATGTTGACGATCGTTCCTACCTGGTAGATCTCGTTGGGCTTGGGTTCATCGATGCTGGCGTCGTGCTGGGTGGCAAGGAAGATCTTCTTGTCGGCGGCCAGCGCTTCTTCCAGGGCGCGAACGCTCGATTCCCGGCCTACGACAAACGGGGTCATCATGTAAGGGAAGATGACCACGTCCCGGATGGGCATCATGGGAAGTTTCTTGGTCTCGAACTTTTCCTTGACTATGCTCACTATTTCTCCCAACTACCGTTGGCCCGCCTGAATTGTAGCGCAATGCGGCGACTCCAGCGAGACGCCAAACCTACAGTTTAACCCGCCTTCTCCATCATTGCGAGGGTAACGCTGCGTTTCTCCACCATCTCCCGCGTGACTTCGAACTCCTTTACCTTCTTCTGGCTGGGCAGATGGTACATGAGATCGAGCATTAACTCCTCCAGAATCATGCGCAATCCGCGGGCCCCGACTTTCCTGGCCATGGCCTGCCGGGAGATGGCTTTCAAAGCCTCATCGCTGAACTTGAGCCGGACGTTCTCGAATTCGAACAGGCGCTGGTACTGCTTGATGATGGCGTTCTTGGGACGGGTCAGAATTTCGATCAGAGCGAACTCATCCAAATCTTCGAGCACGCCAACCACGGGCAGACGTCCCACGAACTCAGGGATCAAACCAAACTTGATGAGATCCTCGGGTTGTATGTCGCTCAGCAGTTCGAAATTCCGCTTGCGGTTGACGGCCGGACTCTCTTCCGGCTCGCCTTCTTCTGCTCCGGCCTTGAAGCCCAGTGACTTTTTGCCTACGCGCCGTCCGATGATCTTCTCCAGACCGACGAAAGCGCCGCCGCAAATAAACAGGATGTTAGTTGTATCCACCGGAGTGAACTCCTGGTGGGGATGCTTGCGCCCGCCCTGCGGAGGCACATTGGCGATTGTGCCTTCGAGAATCTTCAGCAGCGCCTGCTGCACTCCTTCACCGGAAACATCCCGGGTGATGGACGGATTCTCATCCTTCCGTCCGATCTTGTCTACCTCGTCGATGTAGATGATGCCAGTCTGTGCGCGCCCTACATCGCCGTCCGCCGCCTGCAGCAACTTCAGAATAATGTTCTCCACGTCCTCGCCGACGTAACCTGCCTCGGTCAGCGTAGTCGCATCGACGATGGCAAAGGGTACATCGAGCATGCGGGCCAGAGTCTGCGCCAGCAAAGTCTTGCCGGTCCCCGTCGGGCCGATCAGCATGATGTTGGACTTCGTCAACTCCACACCGTCGCCGGCACGCTGCCGGTTCATGTAGATCCGCTTGTAGTGGTTGTAAACCGCCACCGCCAGTTTCTTCTTGGTCTGCTCCTGGCCGATCACGTACTCATCGAGGAAGCTCTTGACCTCCTGCGGCTTGGGCAGTTGATTCGGCGTGGTGGTCGGAGGCGTCGCCGTGCGGTCATCTTCCAGAATGGAATTGCAGACCGCCACGCACTCGTCGCAAATATAGGCCCTGGGATAATCGCTGGGGGATGAAATCAGTTTGGCCACTGCGTCCTGCGACTTGTGGCAGAACGAACAGCGCAACATCTCCTCGGTACCAGTCCTGTTTTTCACTCGGCTTTACTCCTTCGTTAACCCTTTCTCTCCCACTCCGAACACCCTTTTGCCGGGCCGGCGGGACAGATCGCTTCGCGCCGAGACTGACCGGAAACTCATCGGGCGAACCCCGATCATACCTTTATCTCGTCTTATAGATGATATCGTCTATGATTCCGTATTCCTTAGCCTGTTGCGCGTTCATGATGAAGTCGCGCTCTACATCTTTCTCCACTTTCTCAAGTTTCTGACCACTGTGTTTAGCCAGTAACTGGTTAGTAATCTCTCTCATACGCAGAATTTCCCGGGCGTGGATGTCAATGTCCGTGGCTTGCCCCGACAGCCCACCCATGGACGGCTGGTGGATCAGGATGCGGGAATTAGGCAAAGCCAGTCTTTTCTTAGGCTCGCCTGCGGCGAGCAACAGGGCCGCCATGCTGGCCGCCTGACCGATGCAAATCGTGGTGACATCATTCTTCACGTATTGCATGGTGTCGTAGATCGCCATGCCCGCGGTAATCGATCCGCCCGGCGAATTGACGTAAAGCTGGATATCTTTCTCGGGATCTTCCTGCGCCAGAAACAGCATTTGCGCAATCACCAGGTTGGCGATGTTGTCGTCAATCGGCGTGCCAATGAAAATGATGTTGTCCCGCAGCAGCCGGGAATAGATGTCGTAAGCCCGTTCACCCCGGCCAGTTTGCTCGATGACCATGGGGACCAGCATCATTTTTGGATCGTTCACATTCACCGTCCACACTCCTGTTTCCGACTACTAGTTCTTCTGGGAGGATCGAAAGTGTCCGCGTCAGGCGGACTGGCGATATAGAAAATCGAGGGTCTTTTCGCTGCGGATTCTATTTCGGATTCTATCGAGCGCTCCATCACGTGTCAAACGAGCCCGGATTGCTTCCGCCGGCTGTTTTGACTGTTTGGCGAGCGCTTCGATCTCCCGATCGATCTCCTCATCGCTGACTTCGATTTTTTCCTCCTCGGCAATCTTGTCCAGCACGAGCGAAGCCTTCACTTCCTGCAGCGCCTGGTCCCGCTGTCCCACTCGCAACCGGTTCAAATCCATTTTCTTGATATCTTCGGCTTTCATGCCCTGGGCCGCCAATGCGCGCAAGCCGCGCTCCAGGCGAACGTCGATCTGCCGGTCCACCAGCGCCTCGGGCACTTCGAATTCGCTGCGCTTCACCAGTTCTGCAACCAGCTTGTCCTTGGCCTCGTGTTCGGCGGCATGCTTTCGCTCGGCTTCCATACTTTCACGAATGCGCTGGCGGACTTCGTCCAGGCTCTTGAACTCTCCCACTTGAGTAGCAAACTGGTCATCAAGGTCCGGCAGGCTCTTCTGCTTGATGGAGTGCACCTTGACCGTATAGGTGAAAGTCTTTCCCGCCAGGCGTTGTTCAGCCGCATCCGGGGCATACACGACATCAAATACGCGCTCATCGCCAGGCGAAGCTCCACGCAGGTTCTGGGTAAACTCGGGCATGGTGTTCTTGCCCCCGAGCTCCACCATGATGTCATCCATATGAACCGGCTTGCCGTCTCCATCTTTCGGCTGACCATCGAGTGACACTTGGGCGTAGTCTCCGTCGGCCAGCGTCCGGCCTTCCACCGGAGCGAAGGTCGCGTGTTGCTCGCGCAGACCGTTCAGGGATTGCTCAACTTCTTCGTCGGTAACCGCAACCTCGGGCTTTTCGGCCCGCAATTCTTTGTAACCCTCAACCTTGATCTCGGGCATCACTTCAAAACTGGCTTTAAAGCGCAGGGGCTCGTTGTCTTTCAGGTGCAGGTCGGTGACTTGGGGTTGTGATACCGGTATCAGTCCCTGTTTGTCTGCTTCTTTGCGGAAGTAGCGGGGCACCAGGGCCTCGACGACATCGCTCTTCAGGTCCTCGGCAAAACGCTGGCGGATAATAGATGCGGGCACATGCCCGCGACGAAAGCCCGGAATACGCGCCAGCTTCTGATATTTCTGAATCAAGGATTCGGTCTCGCGGCTTACTTCTTCAGCGGGAATTTCAACCTGGATCTCCCGCCTGGTGCTGCTGCTGGTCTCAGTGGGGCTCACATTTACCTTTCAAGCTTCAGCCGATCGAACCGTCCCGTTTTGGAACTCGACAAAGCGTCGAACAGACGAGTTCTAACTCTGAGTGTAAAGACTAGAGGAGAGTAGCGTCAAACTCGGGAAGCCGAAAACAAGGTGACAAACGTAACCTCGGGAGGACAGTTAAAGCGCACCGGCGGGTTGATCACGCCGAGACCGCGATTGGTATAGACCTGCAAGGCTCCCACCCGGTTCAAGCCAAGCGGATATTTTTCCGCCATCTCGGGCAGCACCAGCGCTCCGATGCCCGGCAGTCGGACCTGGCCGCCGTGAGAATGACCTGACAGCTGCAAGTCAACCGGGAAATGTGAAGCGTAGTCGGCGAAGTCCGGCTCGTGAGCCAGCAAGACAGTGGTCTCTGACGGCGGGACGCCGCGCAGCGCCTTGTCCAGGTCAGCGGCGCTCACCAGGGCATCGTCGACTCCAGAGATCCAGATCCGGCTGTTGCCACGTTGCAGGGGAACAGAGCGGTTGCGCAGTACTTGAATTCCGCGATCCTGGAGCCCGCCTTCGACGATCCCGGCGTTGTTCCAGTGATCGTGATTGCCCAGGATCGCAAGAACTGGCATGCCCGTGACAGTCGCCAGGACATCTGCACACGGCTCGGCATAATGTGCACCCCGAATGCCATTCGGTCTGCCGAAGGGGTGGGAAACAAAATCCCCGGTCACTACCAGCAGGTCCGGGCGAAAGGATTGTGCCAGTTGCACTGCTCGCTCCAGGCCAGGCCTTCCCATGTATGGCCCAAAATGCACGTCGCTGATTTGCGCGATGCGGAAGCCGTGGAAATCTTCTGGCAACCGCTTCAAGCGTACGTCGACGCGCTCTGCGACCAGATTTCTCGGTTCCAGGAAAAGCCCGTCGGCACTGCCAATTGCGGCAACTGTCGAGCCTCCAATCAGGCATCGGCCGAGAAACTGCCTGCGCGTCAGCGACTTCTTCTCCATATCAGAAGTCTAGCATCGCAGTTCCGCTTACAATGAGCCTGCATGCCCGCCTGGCTGACCCAACTGAACCGCGAAGTGATCGCCTGCACCCGCTGCCCGCGGCTGGTCGAATATCGCGAGAAAGTTGCGCGCGAGAAACGCCGCGCCTATCTCGATTGGGATTATTGGGGAAAACCGGTCCCAGGCTTCGGCGATCCAAACGCGCGCGTGCTGGTGCTCGGCCTCGCACCCGGCGCCCACGGTTCGAACCGTACGGGACGGCCCTTTACCGGGGATGCATCCGGCAAATTTATGTATCCGATCCTGTACGATGCCGGGTTTTCCAATCAACCCAATGCCACGGATCGGAAGGATGGGCTTGAACTGAAGAATCTCTACATCACCGCGGCGGTGCGCTGCGCACCGCCTGACAACAAACCTCTGCCGCAAGAATTGGCCAACTGCGCTCCTTACCTTGACCGTGAAATGGATGGGCTCAAGCACTTGAAAGTGGTGGTGGCGCTGGGCAAGATTGGATTTGAAGCCTATCTCAACTACCTCAAGCGCCGCGGCCTGCTCATAAACCGAAAGCCTTACCCGTTCGGGCACGGTGCCAGTTACAGGATGCCGGATGGCAGGACCTTGCTGGCCTCCTACCATCCTTCGAACCAGAATACCCAAACCGGAAAGCTGACGCGGCAGATGTTCGCCGCCATTTTTAAAGAGGCCACACGATTGGCTGATAACTGAGGGTAGGGGCTCTCAAGAGCCTATTGAATTAACCGGCGGTTATATGATTTACTTAATCGTGGTTAATCCATGGAACCGGTTCCGCTTGACTCGTCTTTCCGGTTACTTCGCGCTTGTCGCTACTGTCTTGCTTGGTGCCAACTCTCTCGGCCAGCAGGGCGCTTCCACGTCCGGTCCGCCTGGCATCCAGGACAACAGCTTTCTGGTTGAAGAGGCCTACAACCAGAATTTCGGGGTGGTGCAGCACATTTCCAGCTTCACTCGTTTTTGGGACAGCAAGGACTGGAACTACACCTTCACCCAGGAGTGGCCTGTTCCCGGCGATGCACGCCACCAACTCAGCTACACCCTGGCCGCTTTACACGCCGGCGCATTTCCTGGCTCCGGGGTTGGCGTCAGCGACGTCTTTTTGAACTACCGCTACCAGTTGGTAGGAAGCGGGGACACTCGCGTTGCCTTTTCGCCCCGCCTCAGCCTGATATTTCCCACCGGCGACTCCACACTCGGTCGTGGCGCAGGCAGTTTCGGTTTGCAGACCAGTCTTCCGCTGAGCGTTGTCATGAGCAAGAAACTCGTTACTCACTGGAATGCCGGCGCCACGTTCTTCCCGCGAGCCCAGGATGTCTCGGGCGACCGGGCCGCCACTGCCGGCTACAATTTCGGGCAGAGCTTCATCTGGCTTGCCAACGCACGCTTCAACGTCATGCTGGAGACTGTGTTTGCCCGTTCCCAGACCGTGGTGGCGCAAGACCGGACGGAGTGGACAAGTTCATTCCTGCTGAACCCTGGCATCCGCTGGTCGTATAACTTCAGCAATGGTTTGCAGATTGTTCCCGGGATTGCCGTCCCGCTTGGAGTTGGGCCGAGTGCGGGTGAAAAAGCCATCTTGCTGTATCTCAGTTTCGAACACCCGTTTCGCAAATTGCCCCAGAAATGAAAGCTAAGAAGTAGAAGACTCAGAAACCCACGAATACCGGTTCGGGTTCGAGATGAATGCCCCAGAGTTCCTCCACACGTTGCTGAATATGCTCTTTCAATGTCATGATGTCAGCGGCTGTAGCCTCTCCGCGGTTCACGATGGCCAGGGCATGTTTGCGCGAGATTCCGACGCGACCGCTGCTGTAACCCTTGCTGAAGCCCGAGTGCTCCACCAGCCACGCGGCTGATACCTTCCTCTGGGCGTCGAGGGCGGGAAAACTGGGGACCTGCAAACCCTTCGCCGTTGCCCGCTTGCTCAATTCGTCGTACTGATGCGCAGCGAGCACGGGATTCTTGAAGAAGGAGCCGGCGCTGCGGCAATCCTCATCTCCCGGCGTGATCAGCATAGCTTTGCCGGCGCGAATCCGCCGCACCGCTTCCCGAGTGCTGGCCAGGGACGGAGTCTGCTGAAAGCCCGCGAAATGCTTTTTCAGGTCGGCATACTGGATGCGGGCTGCGCCGCCGGGCGTCAGCCCATAGGTGACGCGCAGGATGATAAAGCGTCCTCGCTCGCTGGTATTGAAGATGCTGGTGCGATAACGAAATCCGCAAGCTTCGCCGCAAAACTCCCGGATTTGACCGTCTGCGAGGTCCAGCACGAGCACCGACTCGATGATTTCCGCGACCTCCTGGCCATACGCCCCCACATTTTGTACGGGTGTTCCGCCCACGCTGCCTGGAATACCGCTCAGGCACTCAACTCCGGCACAATGTTTGGACACGGCGCGGGCCACGAACCGGTCCCATTCTTCACCCGCGCCGACTTCGAATAGCGTTTTTCCATTTTCATTTCTTTCTTCGATTCCCGAAATTGCAATTTTCAGAACCAGGCCGGGCCAACCCGCATCCGAAATCACCAGGTTGCTGCCGCCGCCCAGCACAAATAAGGGAAGATTCCGTGAACGGGCCAACCGGACGACTTCCGCCACCTCACTGGCTGTTTTCGGCTCAGTGAAATAGCGTGCCGGACCGCCCACTTTGAGGGTGGTAAGCGGAGCCAGGGCTACATTTTCCAGGACATTCATAATGATATGATGGCTTCAATATATACGACGGGTAGAGGGGCTGGTCGCAGGGTCTTGGCGGTACGTCAGGACACATCCTGGTGTGACTTGCGTCCCGCGAACCTTTGGTCGAAGTCTTCACTCAAAGCCCAGAATTAGCGTCGTATTACAGTTTCCACTGAGGAGAAACAATGTACCCAGAGATCATGGTGATCCCGATGCGCGAGGAGTTAACCCGCCTCGGCATTCAGGAACTCCGCACCGCCGCTGACGTCGATCGCGCCGTCCCCAATCAACCTGGCACTACCATGGTCGTGGTGAACTCGATTTGCGGATGCGCAGCCGGTCGCATGCGTCCAGCCGTCCGCGCCGCGCTGCAGCACTCCAGCCGTCCCGAAAGATTGTTCTCTGTATTTGCCGGCCAGGACAAAGATGCCACGGACCGGGCGCGCTCGTATTTTGTGGGCTATCCACCGTCTTCTCCCTCAATTGCGTTTTTGCGCGACGGCAAGCTGGTCCACATGATGCAACGCAGCGACATCGAACATCGCGAGGCCGCGGACATCGCAGCCGAACTGAAAAACGTCTTCGACAAATTCTGCGCCAAACCCACCCCGGTGTTGTAGCGCCGCCGTCCCGGCGTCCCGATGGGCGGGCGAGATGCCCGCCTGAACCCAAGACTGAATTGCCGAGATGCCCGTGTAGGGGCAGAGCCTGTCCTGAGCGAAAGTCGAACGATGCCCCCACCTGCCCGGCGGAGCGAAGCTCCGCAGTCCTGGAGATCTGCGCCCGGACGAGGACGTCCGGGCGCAGCTGATTCGTGCCTAGAACCGGAACAGATACGATGCTTTTACGAAGAGGCCTCGCCCGTCGTTCTTCATCCGGCCTCCATGCAGAAGCTGCCCATCCGGGTCATTCCCCAGCGGCAGAAGCACGTTTTCCAGATTGCTGTTGTAGCCAACGTACACCGCCGTACTGGGATGCACCAGATAGGTGATCAGAAAGTCCGCGTTGAAGTTCTTGGTGGTTTCCAAAAAAGTAAAAGCCGGATTTGCCAGAACCGCATCGTACTCGCCGATGAAGCGGAACGAGAGCTTCTTGTTGTACTGATAGTTCCACTTGGAACGGATGATGTGATTGTTCATGCTTCCGAATGATCCCAGCCGGTTGTGCAATCGCAAAAGCAGATACGTGTTGTCGACACGCAGGGACTTGCTGGGCCGGACGGTCAGGGTTGCCGTTACGCTGGTTCGTCCGGCCAGAAATGGGGCGACATCGTCGGGTGAGTCATAGTTGACGCGGCTGCCAAAGCGGTAATCAGCGTGGAAGGAAACCGGACGGTAAACGCTGGTATCGAACCTGATCTCGGTGGTGTGCCGCACATATTTCTGGTTGCTGGTGAGCGTACTGAAATCCCGCGGCCGCAGCAGCTCCATTTCCTTGGCATACAGAAGCGTGAGAAACGTCTGTCCTGCAAACTCCGCACTCACGGAGGGGATGTAGCCGGAACCCAGATAATTCCCCTCGTGGTCCAGGGTGTGGTAGACCTCCATCATCGGTCCCCAGGAAATCATATGCTTGCCTTCGGGTCGAAACCTGTATTCCACGCGGTTATACAGATTGTGGATGTCGGGCTGGGGATCGAAGCCGGTGAAAGTACGAAACCCGTCGCTGCGATCCTCATAGTTCATGAAATAGTTCAGTTTCCGGCCATCGCGTTGCAGGGTGACCTCCGCCGCGGGGCCGGCAAGATAGGTTCCGAGTGTGCAGCTACTGTTGCGCGTGTCGCTGCAAAGCGTGGAACTCACTACTCCCTGAAAGCTCGCCACCCAGTTGGAATTGAGTTTGAAGCGGCCGTCAATTCCGCCCACCCGGTTGAAGTACGGACCCACTTCGCGATCGGTGAACATCACACCCAGCGAAGACTGACTTCCGAGATCGCGGCTGACGCGGCCGACAGTGAAGTAGGCATGCTTCCCGAATAGGGCATCGTCCGGAGCGACCGCAGTGCCGGGAGAGGCATCATCGGCGGCCAGCATGCCCACGGCCCGTTCTTGCCGGTGAGACGCACGCCCCACTGTGGATCCACGATACGCCGCGTGAACAGCAGAGTGATTGGAGTCAGAAAGTAGTTCGAGTTCTCCAGGAAAAACGGCCGTTTCTCCGGAAATTGCACTTCGAAGCGCTGGTTCACCGTCACCTGCGGATCGTCGGATTCGATCTGGCTGAAGTCTGGATTAGCGGTCGCATCCAGCACGAACTTGTCCTTCAGCACCGCTTTAGCGTCCAGACCTATCTGCCCAAAAGCATCGCGCTGGGTGAACCTGGGATGATCGAGGTCCCGCAGGTCAACCTCCCGATAGGAACGAAAAATCCCATACGGGATGAGCTGAAAATTGTGTCCGGGCGAAATGTTTTCCAGGCCGGTGACGTCTCCTTCCTGATTCAAACGGCCCGAGATGCGACTGGAATACTGCGGCCAGAATGAGCTTTCGTTGTTGCGCAGGATATTCCGATTGAGCAGGATTCCCCAGGTTTGCGGATCGTTGGAGGCAAAACGGAGGCTGCGGAAGGGAATGGCCATCTTGATCACGAACCCTTGCGGCGTGATTTTGGCTTCAGTGTCGAAAACGGTATCGAAGGACATATCGAAATCCTGCTGACCTTCGGTCCACAATGCATCGGCCTGCACTCCCATGGGGTTGGCAAAGAAAGCATAGGCGCGACGATGGTCATGGAAGGTATCGAGCATCAGCTCGACGGTATCGTCGTCAAAGACGTCCTCACGCCGGGAAAGCCGGGCGCGGATTTTCTCCCGATCGTTATCGAAACAGATGAAGATGGCATACAGGTTCTTCTGGTCGTAGCCGAGATAGGCCTCGGTGCGCTGCGACACCGGCTCTCCATCGCTGGGAACACGCTGGACAAAGTGGTCCAGCTTGGCCAACTTGCCATCCCAGGCTGGGCTGGGCCTCATCTCCAGGAAATCTTCGAGCGGGGGAGGAGCGCTCACTCGCGGGATGGTGACCTGGCCAAACGTTGGTGGCGGCGTTGCATTCAGCGTGCCAGGAAGGCTCAGGGCGATGATCGCCGCCGCATCGCAGAGACCTTGCCACACCCTTCGCACGCCTGCCTCCGTGTCAGTAATCCGAGTGTCCTTGCCGTTAGACGCAGGTGAGCGCACAAAGTCATGAAGTACGCTTTCCCCTGGATGTAAAAAATTGTTAACCGCTAGCTGGAGTTCTTGAGACCCCGCGCCGCCTGAAATGTCATCTCGTTGGCTGGGCTTCGAGTCCGTCGCTTCCAGGCAAAGAACAGACCGGCATAGGTATCGGTGATGTATGACTTGGGGTCGATGCCGAGACTCCGTGCGGTTCGGTCAATCCAGCGCGCCGGTCCCTCGATCTCGCCAAAAAACCCAATGGGCGTTTCATCCAGAACCACGTGGCCGCGACCGTCGCCCCACTCCGCTCGAAATTTCTCGTAGCGAAAGGAGGGCACGTAACCAAGCGCCTGCAAGATCTGGGCTAATTTGTTGCCGTCCGCAACCTTAGTCTCAGTCTCGACCCGGGTTTTGTGCCGGGTCACCTTGCCTTTTGCCTTATGAGTCAGCAGCCAATCGGTCCCATACTTGCGCAGCCGCAGCAGTTCGCCACGTCGTTGCAGCGGTTTGCCAGGGAGATCATAGAGCGTGTTGTGCTCGCGAGTGCGACGAGTCAGCTGCCGGAAGCCGGCCTCCCGCAGCCGGCGGATGAGAGTGCGAAGATCGTCCACACGGAATTTGATCTCAACTTCCTTCTTGGAGGGCATGCAGAGCAGTATAAAGCGGCGTCGGGTGTGCGACCTCGGACGTCAGGCCTCAGACGTCAGCCTCAGACGTCAAACTTCAAGTCATCGAATCAAGGCCGAGGTCCGACGCCCGAAGTCCGGTTTACGAAAACGTCGGCAGCTTGACCAAATCATTGCGCGGCACCGACTCCAGCGGATTACCGGCCTTACGCCACGCCTCCAGGCCGCCGACGATCACGAACGCGTTGAATCCTTCTTCCCGCAGCATGTGCGCCACCCGGGCGCTGGTCGCTTCGCGTGCTCAAGTACAGTAGACATAAATGTCTTTGTCCTTGGGAATGGTTTTGAGCTCTTCAGTCAGGTTGTTCGGCTCCAGCCGTATTGATCCTTTGATCCGTGCCGCCCCGGCATCGTAGTAGCCGTGGCTGCGGACATCCATCAGCACGATTTTGTCTTTGTCTTCCGACGCCAGCCTGTCCGCCAGCTCTTCCACCTGCACTCGCGGCACAATCCGATAGACGGCGTGCTTGCGGTAAAGCCAGACGCGATAGGCTGCGTACCCGATGATCGCGGTCACAGTCACCGCTTCCACGGCACGGCCCGCGGTCTGAAAGCCATGCACCAGGGAAACCAGAAAATCGCGGAACAAAAAGCCCGCCATCACGTAGGCAACTGCATAGAGAGATGCTCCCGCCAGGTCCAGCCGCAGAAAATTGTCCAGAGGCATCCTCATACTACCCGCCAGGGGCGGCGCCATAGTGTTGATCCCGGGTACGAACTTGGCGAACAGCAGAGTAATCTTGCCACGCTTGTAGAACGATTCAGCGGAGCGCAGGATGCAGGTTTCGGGGTTGACCGATAGTTTGCACAGGAAACCGAGCAGCGCCCATCCCATGCGGCGGCCCAGCACAAACAGCAGCGAATCGCCCAGGATCATGGCGGACACCGCCACCAACACCAGGGTGGTGAGGTTCAGCAGACCGGATGCAGCCGCGGCGCCCCCTGACACAAGCGCCACGGCTGCGGGAACCGGCATTCCCAGCGATTCGGCGAGGACAACGGCAAATACCAGAATGTACCCGTGGCGTCCGATTAATGAGAGTAGTACTTCCATCCCTTGGCCGTGGTTCCGGCTGCGCTAGTATAAAGAAAAAAGGGCGGCCCTTGCCGCCCGCGATACTCAGTTGAAAAACTACTTTGACATCTTATCCATCTTCTCGCCCTTGATCATCTTCACGCTCATGACGTGAATCTGACCCTTGTCGGCGTACACGTGCGCGCTTACTTCCACGTGATGACCTTCGTGTCCCTTCAGGGCTTCCGGATTGACCACGTCCCATGACTTGCTGTCCTTGTCGGAGACAAAAGTCAGCTTGTCGCCGTCAGCCTTCACAGTTCCCTTGATGTTCTTCAGCGGCGCTGCCGCCGCTTTCTTGGTCATGCCGCAATCTTTCGACATGTCCTGAGCAAAACCTGCTACGGTGAACATGACGGAAAGTGCCAGCGCGAGAATCAACAACTTTTTCATGATCGAATCTCCTTATGGGGCTAGGGTTGGGTATTCGGACAAACTTCCTGTGGGATTTACGGCTGTAGGGGAGAAACGGATTCCTTCCCCTGACTTGGTTAAGTGTACTCGAATTCCCGATAGGGAAGGAAGTCCTGCGCAGCCCGTCCGCAGTCGGGACCAACGCCAACGAACTGCTACTTCTCTCTCGCGACCACAAACTCCGGCGCCCACAACAGCGCCCGCTTGATCTCGCTGTCGGGAAAGCTGCAAATCGCATTTCGCGCCAGTGTAGCGTACTGCATGGCACGCGCGTTAGCCGCTTCCAGGGAACCGTAGCGATCCAGAATTCCCATGATTTGCCCGTGGGTCACGCCATCGAAGGAGCGTTCCTGCAACACCGTCTCGATCGCCTCGCGTTCCTGCGGGGTGCAACGTTCCAGGGCATGGATCACGGCCATGGTTACCTTGCCTTCACGTAAGTCGCTGGCCACGGGCTTCCCCAGGACGTTCTCGGACGCGGTCAGATCAAGCACATCGTCCACGATCTGGAACGCCATTCCCAAGTCCCGCCCATACTGCCCCAGACTCTCCTCCTGCTCGGGAGTAGCTCCGCCCAGAATTCCTCCCATACGCATGCACACGGAAAAAAGGCACGCCGTCTTCCGGAAGATCAGATCGAAGTGCTCGTCGAGCGAGATGAGCTTGCCGAGTTTTTCTATCTGCAGCAGCTCGCCCTCGACCATCTGCTGGGTCAATTCGATCAAGGTATCGAGGATGCGGAAGTTACGCTCCTGCACCGCCACCTTGAAGGCCTGCATATACAGCCAGTCGCCGGCCAGGACACATTTCGAATTACCCCACTGCGTGTTGGCTGCCGGCCGGCCGCGTCGCGTCTGGGCCTCGTCAATGATGTCGTCGTGCACCAGCGTGGCGGTGTGGATGATTTCCACCACTGCGCCCAGCCGGATAGCTCCGCGGCCCTGGTAGTTGAACAATTTCGATGCCAGCAACAAGAGCGCGGGACGGATGCGCTTGCCTCCACCCCCCCGCAGGTATTCGCCGATTTCCGTGATGGCTTCGACGCCGGAGACCGTATCCCGTCCGAACTCCCGTTCAATAGCCGCCAGATCTTCGCGCAGGAGTTCGAAGATTTCTTTTCCGTTAATGGCGGCGGGTGTGCTCAATTTTGACGGCCTGACGCTAGGCATAGAACTTAGTTTGTCCGGTAATTTGTAAACTGCATGTCGATCCCGAAATCCTGTTGCTTCAGCAGAGCGATGATTTCCTGCAGCGAGTCGCGGTCCTTGCCGCTCACCCGCACCAGGTCTCCCTGGATCGAAGCCTGCACTTTCTTTTTCGAGTCCTTGATTACCTTCACGATCCCGCGTGCCTTTTCGATCGGGATGCCCTGCTGCATAGTGATCTTCTGCTTGGCGGTGCCCCCCAGTGACGACTCCACGGGGCCGTGGGTCAGCCCCTTGAGCGGCACACCGCGCTTGGCCAGCTTTTGCTGAAGCACATCGCTCACTGCTTTCAGTTTGAATTCGTCGATCGAATGCAGCACGATGGCTTCCTTGCCCTCAAGTTCGATACTTGATTTCGAATCCTTCAGATCGAAGCGGGTATGAATTTCCTTCAGCGCATGCTGAATGGCGTTGGAGACCTCCTGCAGATCGATCTTGCTCACGATGTCGAAAGTGTTTTCCGGCATGTTCTGGCGCACTCTCCCCAAACTTTGAAATGCAACCTCTGAGGTTACCAGAAGAAGCGGTTTTAACGCTGCAGATCTTTGTTTTCGTCGGTTTCAGCCAGCTTGAAAAATTTGTAAAAATTGTCCGCCGTCTGCCTCCCGATTTCTTCCATCGCCAGCCCGCGGAGTTCGCCCAGTTTCCTCGCAACTTCCTTTACAAACGCCGGCTCATTGCGTTTGCCGCGATGCGGCACCGGCGCCAGAAAGGGCGAGTCGGTTTCGATCAGGGTGCGTTCCAGCGGGGCCTCTTTGGCGGCGTCGCGGATGGGCTGCGCTTTAGGAAAGGTAATGTTGCCGGCGAAGGAAATCATGAATCCCAGGTCCAGCGCCCGTTTGGCATACTTCCAGTCGCCGGTGAAGCAGTGCAGGAT
>JBGQIG010000028.1:0-14919 GCA_041498365.1 Terriglobia bacterium
CCCACTCCGAAAGTTCTGGTTTCGGCAGACGACGTGTCCAAAGGCAAACCCGACCCTGAACCGTATCTAATGGGAGCTCGACTGCTGGGCATGAATCCGACCGAGTGTCTGGTCATTGAAGACGCCCCGGCGGGTATCCGTGCCGCCCACGCCGGAGGAATGAAGGCTATCGCGATCACCAGCACTTATCCGGCGTCCGCGCTGCAGGAAGCCGACGCGGTAGTCGAAAAACTAATGCAGATCAAGGTCAAGTGTCCTGACGGTGCAGGAAGCATCACGGTAGAGGTCGAATAGAGTAGGTGTCACAACTCAATCTCTGGGAGAAGTGGAAGACCGACATTTGTGCGCCAGCCGCGAAGCGGGAGCAAGAATGCAGCCCCGGGCGCAAGCCCGGGGTGACGAGCGAGAAATAACAAAGCCCTGAAAGGGCGAAAGAACCGTCTCGGCAAACTCGAATCGCGGCTAGCGCAGCCACTCCTCCAGTTCAATCCGATGATCGGTCTTCTCGTCGCGATACTTCACAATCACAGGTGTGTAGAGAGACAAGTTCCATTCCGCCGCCTGCCCCTTCTTCACCGCTCGCGACCCGGGCACGACCACGGCGTTTTCCGGCACTTCCAGAGGCTTCTCGTCTGTCGCTTTGTACACCTGGCCGCGCACGATGTCGTAAAGCGGCGTGGATCGAGTCAATATCGTCCCTGCTCCCAGCACGGCTCGCGCCCTCACCAGCGTGCCTTCATAGACCCCGCAATTGCCTCCCACCAGCACGTCGTCTTCGATGATCACGGGCGCGGCGTTTACCGGCTCCAGCACTCCACCGATCTGTGCGGCCGCGCTCAGATGCACTCGCTTGCCCACCTGTGCGCAGGAGCCGACCAGCGCGTGCGAATCCACCATCGTGCCTTCGTCAACATATGCGCCAACGTTAATGAACATGGGTGGCATGCAGATCACCGAAGGCGCAACATAAGCTCCCTCCCGCACCGATGATCCGCCGGGAACCACGCGCACTTTGTCAGCCACGGCAAATTGGCGGGCGGGGAACGTGTCCTTGTCCACGAAGGAAAGAGTCGCATCCCCCATTCTGCTGAGTTCGCCAAGGCGAAAGCCCAACAGAATGCCCTGCTTCACCCAGGCATTGACCTTCCACTGCCCATTGATTTTCTCCGCGGCCCGAATCTTTCCCTGCGTGAGCTGCTCGCGGAACTCGAGAAAAGTCTTGCGCGCCTCAGGATTCCGTTCCACCTCACCCAGAGTGGCAAGGCGCTCGATGGCAGCTTGAAGGGAGGGCATGAGTAGGAAAGTATAGAAGAAAGGATTTCAGATTGCAGATTTTAGATTTGCAACCCGGAATTGCAATATTCGAACAATCTGAAATCTACAATCTCAAATCTGAAATCGTTTCAAATGCACTTGCACTCGCTGCGGATCAGCACCCCCGGCATGTGATGCGACGCCTCGCGCGCCTCGGAGAGAGTCGCGTACGGCCCATGCCAGCGGGCGTGGTTGGCATCGTGTCCCGCGGGCCGCCCCTTGCCGTGATTGCACTGGCCGCAGCTGGATCGGTGCAACACGATCTTGTGCGGCCCGGCCAGCCAGTTTTCGTAGACATAGAAATCTGCGGCCTCCGGCGGCGCCGTGGCCGGTTTAGTGATCAAACCCGCGTCGGCGGCGATCTTTTGCAGCTTGGAGCGCGTATCGCGGCGCATGGGCAGCATGGGCAGACGATAGACTTCTTCGATCTTGCCCATCATGGCGAGCACGGCTTTTACCGGAAGGGGATTGGACTCGATGAAGTTGGCCTGCATCAGCGGCAGATATTTCCGGTGGATGCGGCGGGCGGTGTCCCAGTCATTGCCGAGTGCGGCGCGAGTCATGTCCGACATTTCGCGCGGGATCTCATTGGAAGCCACGGAAATAATCCCCAAACCGCCTAGGGCGATCACCGGCAGAGTGATGGAATCGTCACCGGACAAAACCGCAAAATGTTCCGGAACCAGATTGCAGACTTCGGCGATTTGACTGATGTTGCCGCTGGCTTCTTTAACTCCGGCGATATTCGGGACCTCGGCCAGCCGGGCCAGCGTGCTGGGCTCGATGTTCGCGCCGGTCCGCCCAGGGACGTTGTAAAGAATGATCGGCTTGTCCACGGTTTCCGCGATGGCGCGGAAGTGACGGTACTGACCTTCCTGAGTCGGCTTGTTGTAGTAGGGCGAAGCGGTGAGGATCCCGTTGACCCCGGGCCGCGTGGTGAGTTCCCTGGCTTTATTCACCGCTTCCTGCGTCGAATTCGAGGTAGCGCCGGCCACAATCGGCACGCGCCCGGCAACCACTTCAACGGTGGTATCGATCACCTGCAGCCATTCTTCATGCGAAAGCGTAGGCGTCTCGCCGGTCGTGCCGCAGGGAACCAGGAAATCGATTCCCGATTCCACCTGCCACGCGACCAGGTTGCGAAGGGCAGTCTCGTCGATGGAGCCGTCCTGTCGAAAGGGAGTGACCAGAGCCGTACCGCAGCCACGGAATTGCATGAGATAAAGATAACGCTAATCGGCGGGTGTGCAAAACTGGTTGGGATATTCCGGAGTGGGTTTGGTAGGAATTCTGGCCCTCTATGAGTCGTCATGCTGAGCTTGCGAAGGATCTCGCGTGGAGCGGATCAGCACTTTCCCCAGCATTTGTGGCAATGCGCGCTAGATCCTTCGGAACTAAAGTTCCTCAGGATGACGGCGCTGCAAGGGAAAAGACGCTTCCAAGGACCAGCCGGAACCACGTGGGGACAGCCGCCCCCGGCTGTCCGGCCGAGCCAGGCTCGGCACTTTATATCTCTCTCCAAACATCCTTAAAGTCGAAAAATCCCTTTTTCCCGGCCAGCCACTCAGCCGCCCGCACCGCACCCTCGGCGAACCCCCGGCGCGACTTGGAATCGTGACAGAGATAGATCGTGTCGTTCGGCGAATCCAGCACGATCTCGTGCATCCCAACCACATCGCCCTCGCGGAAGGAAATGATTTCCAGCTCCTTACCCGATGCGTCACGAATAATCTTCTGCAGCGTCACCGCCGTCCCCGAGGGCGCGTCTTTCTTCTGCGCATGGTGACGTTCGAAAATTTGCCCCAGATACTGATGCTGCAGGATGCCAGCCGCGGTCCGGGCAGCCTCGAAAAGCAAGTTGATGCCGACAGAAAAGTTAGCAGCATACAAAAAACCTGTTCCGCCTTTCTCCACCAGCAGTCGCACCCGCTCCAGATCGCCGTACCAGCCGGTCGTCCCTACCACCATGTTCTTTCCGGCGGGCACGCAGGCCTCAATATTTCCCAGGACAGCCTGGGGCGTTGTGAAATCAATCACGGCGTCCACTTTGCGCAGTTTCTCCGCTGTCAGAGCGGATGCCTGAGCATTGTCCGCCGCGCACAGCAGTGCAATTTCATGACCGCGCTCACGCGCCACCTGCGCGACCAGCGAGCCGGTCTTGCCCCGACCCAGAATAAGCAGGTTCACAGGAATCCTTCATTCATCTTATGCGAACACTTCCGGATCCAAATCAGAAAAGAACGTCTTATGCAGCCGCCGCACGACCTCAGGCACCACGTCCTCTTCGACCACAAATGTCAAATTTATCTCTGAAGCGCCCTGCGAAATCATGCGTATCTTAACGTCGGCCAGTTCTCCGAAGACCCGGGCCGCGATGCCCGGAGTGTCCCGCAAATTCTCCCCGACCAGGCAGACGATGGCCTTGCGCCCTTCATACTTCACGTCCGCCAGCTTGGCCAGATCCGCAGCCAGCGGCGGGATGGACTCGTTCGAATCCACGGTAAGCGAGACGCTCACTTCCGAAGTAGAGACAACGTCCACCGCCACGCGATGCCGGTCGAACGCCGCAAAAATCGAGCTTAGAAAGCCGTGGGCGAGTTGCATGCGGGGAGCGGCAACATCCACAATCGTGATGCGTTTCTTCACCGCGATGGCCTTGAAAGAATTTCGGCAACGGGGTGCGCGAGCGGTAATTCGCGTTCCCTCGCATTCGGGGTTGCTCGAGTTCAGAATGTAGACGGGAATATTTTTCTGGACAGCAGGAAGCACCGTTGCCGGATGCAGGACTTTAGCCCCGAAGTAGGCCAACTCCGCCGCCTCATCGAAACTGATCACCTTGATTCGGCGTGCGTCCGCACACAAGCGCGGGTCAGTAGTCATCATGCCGTCTACGTCGGTCCAGATCTCGATGCGCTCCGCACCCAGCCCGGCGCCGACAATCGCAGCCGAGTAATCGGAACCGCCTCGACCGATGGTCGTGGTGATGCCGGCTTTCGTCGCGCCAATAAAACCGCCCATTACCGGCACCTTATCCGCGGCCACCAGTGGCGCCACTCTGGACTGTAGGCGCTGGTTGGTTTCCTCAAACAGGGGAGCAGCGCGCATATGGGCGCTGTCGGTGACCAGCCACTCGCGCGAGTCCACCAGCGCGGACTCCGTGCCCAACGCGGAGAACGCCGCTGCCACGATCTTGCTGGAGAGTATTTCCCCGAAGGCGGACACGTAGTCGGTGGTGCGGGGCGTCAGTTCGCCCACCGCGGCAATACCCCGCAGCAATTCTTCCAGGGTCTCAAAATCCGCGCCCAGGTCGCTGTGAAACTGGGTGAAGAGCGCAGTCCCCAGCAATTCGCCGGCGGTGTTGTAATGACGCTCCTGCAGAGCGCGGCAGAGCTTCAGCGCTGTCTTGCGATCACCCGCTCCGGCTGCGCGTGCCATGGCCAGCAGTTGGTCAGTCACCTTGGCCATGGCGCTGACCACCACCACCGGCTTCTGCTCCAGTCGGCCTTTGACGATCGCGCCCGCGCGCTCGATCGCCTTGGCGTCCTGCACCGAGGTGCCGCCGAACTTCATCACGATCATTGGAGTGAATTCCTCGGGCGAAGAGGAAAACCGAACTGCGCGGCTGTGGTGTGCCCGTGGGTCATGTCGTCAGACCGAAACAAAACGAGGGTGGAGCAGGGCCTTGGCCCTGCAATAGGTGCTTTCCATCTAACGAGGGCTTTAGCCCTGAGGTATTTGCCTCAACTTTTTCAGTCGTTGGCTCAGCCCGCAAGTTCTTCCGAGGCAATTCCCCCTCAGCGGCTAAAGCCGCCATCGTAAAACAAGCCTTTGATGCAGGGCTGAAGCCCTGCCCCACCCTCGCGCTGAAGCCCTCCTACACCCCAGACTGCTCAATTCTTGGAACGATGGCGCTCACCCGAGATATCCTTGAACCTTCAGCAACTCGGCATTCAGCAACGCCGCGCCCGCCGCCCCGCGAATGGTGTTGTGCGACAACACGGTAAACTTCCAGTCCAGCACGCCACAGGGACGAAGGCGGCCCACGGTAGTCGTCATTCCATTCCCACGGTCCGCATCGAGGCGGGGCTGAGGACGATCGCTGGGTGTCACATACACCACCGGCTGTTCCGGCGCGCTGGGAAGCCGCAATTCCTGCGGCAGGCTGCGAAATTCATTCCAGGCCGCTACGATCTCCTCCGGCTTGGGCTTCTTCTTCAGCTTCACCGAGACCGATTCCGTGTGCCCGTCCTCCACTGCCACGCGGTTGCACTGTGCGCTCATGCCAAACGAGCCCATCACGATGCCCGAGCCATTGAGCCGTCCCAACAATTTGCGGGTCTCTTCCTCCATCTTTTCTTCTTCTTTGGCGATGTAAGGAATCACGTTACCCAGAATGTCTAACGAAGCCACTCCCGGATATCCCGCGCCACTCACCGCTTGCATGGTGACTGCCATCACCGTATCCAGGCCGAACGCATGCTCCAGCGGAGCCAACGCCAATACCAGGCCGATCGCCGAGCAATTCGGATTGGTGACCACGAATCCACCCGATTTCTTCCGCCACGCCTGGCATTCGAGCAGTTTGATGTGGTCATGATTGACCTCTGGGATCACCAGCGGCACATCGCTCTTCATCCGCAGCGCACTGGAATTAGTGACTACCGCGCACCCGGCATCGGCGAAGCGAGGTTCCAGTTCGGCCGCAATGGACGCATCGAGAGCCGCGAAAATAACTTTAGGCGCACCTTCTGTCGTAGCCGGCACGACTCTCATTTCCGCCACTCGACGAGGAATTGGGGTCTTCAGCTTCCAGCGCGCGGCTTCGGCATAGGGTCGTCCCTCGGAGCGGTCGGAAGCCGCCAGCCACTCCACTTCAAACCAGGGATGATGCTCCAGCATTTGCACGAAGCGCTGTCCGACAATGCCGGTAGCGCCCAGGATTCCTACAGGTATTTTCGCAGCCATAAGAGTTTCTTGGGATTTTACAACACAGGTGGCTGGCACACTCAGGAGCGGGGCATAACTGGCACCTGGCCAGTGTCAATGTCAGGCCCCGTTTTCTACTTTTGGGGGATAATTTCCGCTCCAAACGAATATTCGTTCAGCGGTCCAAAGCGCTTCTTCTCGGCATAGAGTCTCCACCGCCGCCACACGATGCGCAGGCTGGCCATCACCGGGATGGAAAGATAGATGCCAAGCACACCAGCGATCTCACCCCCCGCCAGCACGCCAAAAATCGCCGCCAAGGGATGCAGTTCCATGCTCTTGCCCATGATCCGGGGTGAAATCACGTAATCCTGCACCATGCGCCAGGCGCCGAGAAAAATCAGCAGTATCAGCCAATGGGGATAACTCATCAGAATGGCGACACCGAAAATGAGGGCTGCGGCGACCAGCGGTCCAACAACCGGGATGAACTCCAGGATTCCGCCCGCAGTGCCCAGCACCAACGCAAACGGAACCCGGGTCAGCTCCATGAAGGCGATGTAAACCACCAAAGAAAATGCCGCCAGCGTCAATTGGGCTCGAATGAAGTGCGCCAGCATCTGGTTGAGATCGCCCAGGACGCCCTCCAGGAACTCGCGCTGGGGACGCGAATGCACGAACGACAGCAAGACTTCACCGAACACTCGCCCATCCTTGAGAAAAAACGCAGCCAGAATAGGAACCGCGATCAGCAGCCATGCTTGTTTCGCGACCTCGGCCACCCGCAGGCCGGCGCGTTGTACGAGCGCAAGAAGGTCGCCCCGGTGGTTGGATAAGAGTTCAGAGAGCTGCTGCCGGGTATGTACGCTCCAGCCCTGCTCCTTCCCGATCTGTTCGGCGATCTGGCCCGAGCTGACCGTTTCCAGAAGCTTGGGCAGCGACTCACTCAAACGCTGTGCCTGGCGTGCGATCTGTGGTCCCACGAAAAAGAAAAACGTGACCAGCATGGTCACCAGTAAGACATAGATGAAGGCGATGGCGCGCCCCCGTCCCCGAGCTCGTTTCTCAATCTTGGAAACGGCAGGGTCCACCAGGTAGGCAAAGAAGATGGCAAACAAAAACGCGATCAAGGTGCGGCGGGCGATATACAAAAAGCCGAGGGCCAGCGCAAACAGCAGCACCGTAAACAAGACCCGCGATGTGCGCACATCAATCAGGGACATTGAGGGGCTCCTGCACTGTAATGCCGCCGGGACGGCGGCACTCTAGTCCCGCACTACTTCTGTGTTGTCGCTCGCCACCAGGATTCGCACCAGCTTGAACTGATCGTCGAGCCACAGCGACCAATCCCCGGCCTCGCTCTTGAGCACAAAGTGATTGAGTTCCCGTTCCGCTCCATGCACCGGAACCTTCTCTTTACCGGCGAATGCCATACTTACCAGCAGGGAAGACCGTTGATGCGGATTTATCGCGCCGAACTTCACCTGTTGGTTCTGCGGGCAGGCTATTTGTCCTTTATCCTGACGGCAACCCGTGGCCAGGTATTTCCACACCAGGATTTCCCGGTGGATAAAGAAGTAGTCGTCGAGCACGCTGGTGGAAACCGGCAGCAGAAAGGGATGTTCTTCCTGCTTGTCCTGTGGGTTGGTGGTGGAGCGTTCGACCAGCAGGTTGTCGTTGGGAAGGATCACGGCTTGCGCTTTTCCGGGGCTGACTTCTTTCCACTCGTATTTCCGAAGGTCGCCGCTCAGCGTAAGCTGCAATTCCGACGACTGCGCCGCTTTGTCAACGCCCTCCTCCGTCTTGAACTCGGAGGTGGCTATGCTCCCGCCGGTGTTCTGTTGAATGGAAAATTTCTCGGTGGCAACCCGGCGGCCGTTCATGAAAACTCCAAACGAACCGGTGTCCACGGTCTGGCCTGCTGGTTCCTTTTCCTTGCCCGGCTCCGCCACGCCTGCTGAGAGGAGCAAAAGCCACGAAATGCCCACTGCCAGCCCTGTTCTTACCTTCACGTTCGCACTCCTATCGAAGCCCCAGACTGTTGATCGTCTCCGCCGCCACCTTCTCCACGTTCTTGCCGCTGGTTTCGATGCGCAGCGGTGCCTTCATATAGCCCGGCCGGCGGATCTCATATAACCGGCGGAACTCTTCCAAATCGCGGCGCAACGGACGCTCCAACTGCTGCTCCAGACAGCGGCGAAACAATTCCTCCACCGGGGCGTCCAGGAAGACGGCCGTAAATCCTGCTTCTTCGAGCAAGGCAGCGTTGTTTGCCTGCACGAAAGCGCCTCCCCCCAGTGCCACGACTCCCGGAGAAGCGCGCAGTTCCCGAATCAGCGACCGCAAGGCCGCATGCTCCATCTGCCGGAACACAGCTTCTCCCGACTGCTGAAATATCTGCTCCACCGATCGGCCTTCTTGAGCCTGGATACGCTCGTCCAGGTCTGCAAAAGGCCAACCCAATTTCCGGCTCAAAGCCAGGCCCACACTGCTCTTGCCCGCACCCATGAAACCCACCAGAAACACGGCTCGCACCCTGGAGACAGGCGCAGACTTTGCGCTCTCGGGCTGCCCACCGGATCTGGTGCTCATGTATGGCGGCAATCTGCGGGGCTGGCCAAAAAGCCCCGCCAGCCTTTTCAGAGTGTGCTTGTCTTAGCGCTTCTTGAGATGAATTTTACCACTGAAGGAAAACAACCGGACCGAAGATGCTGCCTTGTTCATGGTACCTGCGAAGGCACTCCCCGCCTTGACCGCAAAGGGAGTGTGTTTGGGTTCCAGGGGAAAGTCGTTCTCCACCTTGCCCCGGACGGACCGGGCGGTGACGTCAATCGAGGCGTCGCTGGGGGCGCTGGCCTCAATGTCACCGGTATGGCTGGCAAGGTAGTATTCGCCGCCGTTGCCGAAATCGCCATCATAGCGGATCTTGCCGCTGGTGGAGTTTACCTGCACATGCGGGCCGCTCACTGAATTCAGCACCACATTGCCGCCCACGGATGTGATTTCCACATGTCCGTTCCGAATATTGCTCAGCGTCACCAAGCCGTTCAGGGTTTTAACGTGCACATGGGCGTTGCTGATATCGTGCACCTCCACGTTAGCCTGGCTGCCTTCCAGAATCACATCGCCATGCAGGCCCTCAGCCCGCAAAAGCCCCGTGGTTGATCGCAAGGTAACGCTGGCATCGGCCGGCACCATGACTTCGTAGTCTACCCGGCCCGTCTCTGCTGTGGTTTCGGAAAGCAGGTGGGAAAGAATGTCAACCCGGTTCCCGTTCTGGTCATGGTCAATCTCTACCTTGTCGGAATGAAGGATGGCGACCACGATAACCTGGCTGCCAATGCTGGGCCTCACCGAAATCGGCCCGTATTGATTCGTAATCGAGATGGCTGCCCGCGGCCTTACCGTAAAACGAAATTCCTTCCGAACCTCAGCTGCGGCGCAAATAGCCGTCGCCAGAATCACGATCGAAACCAATTGTGCCCGCTGCGCTCTTGCCATAGTTTCCCCTCTCATAGACCCGCTGTGACTATGAGCTTCCACCCTGCACACGAAATGGGAGGTGCCGGCCCCGATTATGGCAGAGAACGGTCCAAAGCCATCTCGTAAACTGTCGCCCGTTGCTCGTAGGCGTCCATCACCACCTGCTGCGCTTCCTCGTCGTTCGGGTCTGCCTGGGCGGATGCTTCTGCATCCCGAATGTAGGCATTCACATTCTGCAGATTAGAAGCGTACTGTGCCTGTACGGCGGGCGAACGTGATCCGACCGCTTCCAGCAGCTGCTGGTCCTCATTATTTACATTGAGAGGGGCTTTACTAGTCTGCAGATTGGCTACCGGGGCAGAAACAGCCGCGGGCGCCTGCGCCACCGACTGCGGCTCACGCGGCCCTCTCTGGTAGACCAAAATCCCGAACGTGATCAGCACCACTGTGGCCACCGGCACTAGCCATGCCAGGTGCCAGCGCCGCGTGACCGGCGGAACCAGGGAAGGCCCCCGCTGCCGCTCCCGAATCAGTCCTTCGCGCCGCAAGGCAATCTCGATCGAGTTCCACACCCGCGGGCTGGGCTCGTTGAACTCTTGCAGCTGCCGAGCCTCGCGAGCAATCAGATCGAGATCCGCCACCAAACCCGAACAAATGGGGCAGGCTTGCAAATGCGCTTTCTGCTCATCATTGCTTCCGCCCTCAAAAAATTCCGACAAAATCTCCTGAAACTCTGTGCAATTCATACATCATCTCCCCCAGTAGCGCCTGCTCTCGCTCCTCACGGCTTTGCGGCCTTTTCGGCTCTGCTCGTTTTGAGCGTTTCGCGCAACTTCATGCGCGCCTTGTGTAGCTGAGATTTGCTGTTTCCGATGGAACATCCAATCATCGTTGCAATCTCGTTGTGCTCGTACCCCTCTACGTCATGCAACACAAAAATTCTTCGATATCCCGGCGGCAGCGCATCCACGGCTCGCTGAAGTCGCAGCCGGTCCACCGAGCCCGACAGGACTGGATCTTGCGCGCCCAACTCCTTCTTCGGTGTCTCTTCCTCGTTATCCAGCGTCTCTTCCAGCGGGACTACGGGAAGACTCTTCTTGCGCAACTGCATCAGGACGACGTTAACCGCCATCCGATGCAGCCAGGTGGAGAAGGCCGATTCGCCGCGAAAAGTGGCAATCTTACGAAATAACTGCAGAAAAGCTTCCTGAGTCAGATCCTCGGCTTCCGCCGTGTTGGCTGTCATGCGGAGACACAGCGAATAAACGCGTCGCTTATGCAGGCCGTACAGAAGCTCGAAGGCTTCTGCATCTCCCTGCTTCGCCCGCTCGATCGCCTCTGCTTCGGAAACCTTGTCGCCCTGTAGTTTTCGTGCGTCCGTCAAGTCGCCTTTTCCGGCCGCATCAATTGAGATGCAGCGTAACTACCCTTTCGTTGTACTGCTTGCAGTCTTTCCGGCGGGTCGAATCCAAGCCGAACACATTGCCCTGAATAGGCTTGCGCCGGCCCGAATCCGGATGCCTTTGGTAACTAATGGCAGCCTAATGGGGTCGAGCAAACCCCGTCAACTATGGTTCTTTGTAGCTATGGTTCTTTGTATCCACAAATGCCTTTCCTCGGCTTGCGTTTCCTCTACTTTGCAAAGCCAGAGGCCAAGAAGATAGCAGATGCCAGCCCGCTGAGCCCTCCTTTTCGAAGCGCCACCGGCAATCCCGCCGGCCTTACCGGGGGCACCTCTGCTCTCGGAGTCGCGGTCACCGGAGGCCGCTCTGGGTTAGTGGGCCTGCATTTCGAGACCGTGTCAAACATTCCTTGATCCTCCTCAAATCGCAAGTGCAAGTGCTTACACGGCCTATTTTGTTCGTTTCCAACCCAACCCACCACCGTGTGATCGCATCTCAAAGGGCTGAAAATATCGGCTCTAAGGACTGAAGCTACTTCCGTCCACCGTTGAGAGGTTGGCCGAACCATCAGGAGATTTTTCCCATGAAATACCCGTTTCGCCCTTTATCCCGGCATCGGTGTAGAGGGGTTTTGGGGGCACATCAGTCTGCGCGCCGAGGTCGGCGACGAGATCTACTTCTCGGGCGGCGCCAGGAATAACCTCAAGATTTCCCTCGGACCGCACTTCCGCTTCTAATCAGACGATCCCATCGCGGCGTGAGCGGCAGCCAGGATATCGGCTGCCGCTCTTGTCCTCAAACTGAGAACCGGCAACTGAAGACTGACAACTGATTCTCCCAGGCACCTTGCCTGGGTGTGCTATTATCCGGCGCACGCGGCTGGTCGTCTGCCCGTTGTGCCCATGCTCCATCAATTTCCCTCTTCTGGTGTATTGATTTTGCTTTGCGCCGCGCTCTTGTTCATCCCGGGCGCACAGTCGCAATCTACAGATCAAGTACACATTTTTCCGCGTCCGGAATCCGGCGAAACCCCACCCACCGCGACTGATCTGAGTGAGTCCGAAAGCAGGCTGCGTCGCGCGAGACCTCTGCGAGTGGACGTTGACCTTGTGCTTGTGCCGGTCACGGTGACGGACCCGATGAATCGTGCCGTGCTGGGATTGCAAAAGCAGCATTTTAAGGTCTACGAAGGCAACCAGCAGCAGCAGGTCCAGTATTTTTCTGCCGAAGAAGCTCCCATCTCGGTGGGACTGCTTCTGGACATGAGCAAGAGCATGGCCAACAAGTTTGTTACCGAGCGCTTTGCCGCAGAGGAATTCTTTAAGGCAGCAAATCCGGAGGATGACTATTTTGTCATCACTTTTGCCGATCAACCCAGACTCCTGACCAGCTCCATTCAGTCGGTCGAGGACATGCAACAAACCCTTGCCTCCGGCACTCCTGACGGACACACGGCCCTGCTCGACGCGATTTATCTGGCAATCGCAAGGATGCGAAACGCCCGCTATTCCCGGCGGGCCCTTCTGATCATCTCGGATGGAGGTGACAACCATAGCCGGTACGGACTCAAAGAAATACGAAGCGTCGTGGAGGAGGCAAATGTCGAGGTCTACGCCATCGGCATATTCGATAGCTTCTTTTTCCGGTCATTCGAGGAATTGATGGGAAAGCGCTGGCTGGCAGAGATCACCGACGTTACCGGGGGCCGGACCGTGGCGGCAGCCGAACTGGAAAAGGTTCCGGAAATCGCGGCCACCCTCAGCCGCCAGATGCGCAATCAATACGTCCTTGGATACCGCCCGCACAACATCACTCGAGACGGCAAATGGCGGAAGATCAAAGTGGCTGTGACTCCAACTCCTGGTTCCCCGCGAATTCAGACCCACTACAAGAGAGGCTATCTGGCTAACCCAAGATAGCCTCTGCACCGCGGCATCCTTAGAGCCTCTGGTCTTGAAGGACCTGGCGCCCGGGTACCATTGCTGGGGAAAATTGACGATCAGCTGCCGGGTCAAACTGACCTATTACCGGATAGATACAAGGCTCCATCCGTGGTAAAGTGTTGCACTTTGCCGCCCTCAGAAAGGGCTCCCAAACGCTGATTCCGAAAGGAGTCGTCCATGTCGCCGATCTACGATCTTGTGAAGGACCGCCGGGTCTATTCCATCGAGGCCGATTCAAGTGTGCTGGAAGCCGCGCGTTTCATGATGGAACATCGCATCGGTGCTCTTCCGGTCCTGCGCAACGGCGAGTTGGTGGGTATTTTCTCGGAGCGCGACGTGATGAACCGCGTCGTTGCCGTAGGACGCATGCCCGGAACCACCAAGATCTCTGAAGTGATGACCGTCAATCCCAAGGCAGTGAGCGTTGAAGAGACCATAGAAAACTGCCTCTATCTCATGCGAGAATTCGGCTTCCGCCATTTACCTATCGTGGAAGGCAAGGAACTCAAAGGCCTGGTCTCTTCGCGCGACATACTGCTGCGCTACTTCTCCCAGAAAGAAGCCGAGCAGCGCCGCATGGCAGTGTGAACCCACGGGAATCTTGTAATTGAGTAATTTTGTAATTGGGTAATTTGAATGGCAAGACGTCGTTTTCAATTACTCAATCAGCCCATGACTTGCTCATCAGCAACCACGAAGCTTAAGCGGTCCAGTCGCCTTTTTGTATTTGTTCTTTTCGGAATATGGTTGTCCCTGGCCGCCAACTGGACGCTTGCCGCCGAGCCCAAGGATTCGGCGGCCGCGCCTGGCCTGGACCCGATTCTCACTTACATATCGTCGGGTTGGGACACGCTGACCCGCTCGATGACCGAGTGCCAAACCGTCGTCGATCCCAAATTGACCGAGGCTTCGGTCCTGTATCTACCGGCTGACTTCCCCGCGCCACCTGCCGTCCAGGACTTGCAGAAACGCTGCAAGGTGCGCGTGCAGCCGCTTCCCGCGGTCATTACGGCTCCCGGCCAAATCGATCCTTCCAAGATCGCTCCGGGCTTGCTGTACCTGGAAAACAAGTATGTAGTGCCGGGTGGCAGGTTCAACGAAATGTATGGCTGGGACAGCTATTTCATCATTCTCGGATTGGTGCGTGCCGGGCGCGTCGAACTGGCCCGGGGTATGGTAGAGAACTTCTTCTTCGAAATAGAACACTACGGCACCATTCTGAATGCGAACCGTGCCTACTACCTCACCCGCTCGCAACCCCCGTTTCTCACTTCCATGATTATGGCAGTGTATGAAGCGGACAAGGCTGCTGGCCGCGAGAGCCGCAGCTGGCTGGAGAAGGCGTACGGCTATGCCAGCAAGGACTACGAAACCTGGAACCGGGAGCCTCACATCGCCGGATCCACGGGTCTTTCACGCTATTACGATTTCGGAACCGGTCCTGCTCCCGAAAGCTTGAAAGACGAAGCTGGAGTTCACCGCAAAGTAGCCAACTACTTTCTGCAGCATCCCCAGGCAGGGCGTGATTATCTGGTGGAGAACATGGCCGGGTCAGATTCCGCAGTGGGCTTTCAGTTTTCTGTGCAACTTTGTGATGCCGCCGAGACTATGGCCAGGCCCGAATGTGAGCCCGCAAAAGAGATTTCGCTAAGTCCTGACTACTACAAGGGTGACCGGTCTATGCGCGAATCAGGATTCGATATCTCTTTTCGCTTTGGACCCTATGGAGCGGCCACTCATCACTATGCTCCCATCTGCCTGAACAGCTTGCTCTACAAGACCGAAAAAGACCTGCAGGAAATGAGCCAGATTCTGGGGCGGAAAGATGTCGCGCGGAAATGGCAGCAGCG
>JBGQIG010000029.1:0-14885 GCA_041498365.1 Terriglobia bacterium
ACTTTCGGGCTGCCTGAAGGGGGAAGTGGCCGAGCTCCTGATGGAGGACAAGTATCAGGCGGCGCGCAATGCAGCTGCCACGTACGCAGATATTTTTGGCAAAGCGAATTTCTTTCTTGAGATTCAAGACCAGGGACTGGAGATGGAGCACCGCATCCATCCGCACCTGCTCCGTCTGGAGAAAGATTTGGGCCTGCCGCTGGTGGCGACGAACGACAGCCATTATCTCTGCGAAGACGACGCGCACGCGCAAGACGTGATGCTGTGCATTCAGACCGGCAAGTCCATCCAGGACACCAATCGCATGAAGTTCCAGGGCACGGGATTTTTCGTCAAGAGCCATGACGAAATGCACCAGGTCTTCAAAGACACGCCCGAGGTACTCGCGCGCACTCTGGGAATTGCAGAACGATGCAACCTGCGACTGGAGAAAGTGAGCAATCCGTTCCCCCACTTCGACGTCCCCCCGGGCTTTACCCTGGACAGCTACTTCGAGCACGTCACCCGGGAAGGATTCGCCCATCGGCTGGAAACGCTGCGCGGTGTGGAGGCGCAGGGACGGTTGAAGCACAGTCTCGCGGAATACGAACAGCGGCTGGCGCGGGAGCTGGCCATTATTCAGCAGATGAAGTTTTCCGGATACTTCCTCATCGTCTGGGATTTCATCCGCTACGCGCGAGAACGCGACATCCCGGTAGGGCCGGGGCGAGGTTCAGCGGCGGGCTCGCTGGTCTCGTACTCGCTCGGCATTACCGACCTGGATCCGCTGCAGCACGAGCTGATCTTCGAGCGCTTTCTGAATCCCGAGCGGGTTTCTTTGCCGGATATCGATATCGACTTCTGCATGAACCGCCGCGGCGAGGTCATCAACTACGTGACCACGAAGTACGGGCGTGAAAACGTCGCCCAGATCATCACCTTTGGCACTATGGCGGCCAAGGCGGCTATCAAGGATGTGGGGCGCGCCATGGATGTGCCCTACAGCGACGTGGACCGCATCGCCAAGATGGTTCCGGCCACGCTGAACATCAAGCTGGAAGATGCGATCAAGGATTCGCCGGCACTGCAGCAGGCGTACGACAGCGATCCCCAGGTTCGCGAGCTGCTGGAGACCGCCAAGAAACTTGAAGGAATGGTACGGAACGCCGGGGTTCATGCGGCCGGCGTGGTCATCTCTCCGCGGCCGCTGATCGAACTGGTCCCGTTACACAAGACAAAGAACGATGAAATCGTCACCGCCTTCGACATGGTGGCGATCGAAAAGCTAGGCCTGCTCAAGATGGATTTCCTCGGGCTGACCACGCTGACCATCCTCGATGACACGGTCAAGCTGATCGCACAGACCCGAGGTGAGCGCGTCGTCCTCGAAGGTATCGAGCTCGAGGATAATGAGACCTACGAAAAGGTCTTTCACAAAGGCCTTACTTCCGGCGTGTTCCAGTTTGAGTCTCGCGGCATGCGTGATGTGCTGCGCCGTTACCAGCCCAACTCGATCGAAGACCTCACCGCCTTGAACGCGCTCTACCGTCCGGGACCGATCCAGGGCGGAATGATTGACGATTTCATCGATCGCAAACACGGGCGCAAAAAAATCGAGTACGAACTGCCGGAGCTGCAGGAGATCCTACACGAGACGCTGGGCGTCATCGTCTACCAGGAACAGGTCATGCAGATTGCCAACCGCCTGGCGGGCTACTCCCTGGGCGAGGCCGATCTGCTGCGGCGTGCTATGGGCAAGAAAATCGCGGCGGAGATGGCGGCGCAGCGCGAACGCTTTGTCAGTGGTGCCAATCAGCGCGGTTATCCTCCGAAAAAGATCGAGAAGATTTTCGATCTGATGGCGCAGTTTGCGGGCTACGGTTTCAACAAATCGCACTCGGCCGCCTATGCACTGCTGGCTTATCAGACGGCGTATTTGAAGACCCGATATCCGGTCGAGTTCATGGCGGCCCTGCTGACTTCGGTGACCGGCAGCACGGACGACGTGGTCAAGTACATCAACGAATGCCGCGAGATGGGGATCGCAGTGGAAGCTCCGGACATCAACGTGAGCGACGCAAACTTCACTCCGCATGACAGCGCCATCCGCTTCGGGCTGGCGGCGGTGAAGAATGTTGGGCACAACGCCATCGAGTCCATCGTCGCCGGACGCAAGCACCTTGGCCGCTACAGCTCCATCTACGAATTTTGCGAAAAAGTGGACTTGCGGTTGCTCAACAAACGGGTTTTGGAATCGTTGATCAAGAGCGGCGCGATGGATGCCCTGGGTCGCCGCGCGCAGTTGATGGCGGTGTTGGACCGCGCCATCGAGGGCGCGCAAAAGACGCAGCGTGACGCCGAGAGCGGCCAGCACGGCCTCTTTGGTGTATTTCAGCAGGAAGAGGTCGCGGCTCCGCAGAACAGGTTACCCGACACGCCTGACTGGGACGAACACACCCGGCTGGCCAATGAGAAGGAGATTCTCGGATTCTTTATCACCGGGCATCCACTGGACAAATATCGCGACAAGCTGCAAGACCTGCGCGCTCTCAACACCGAAGAACTCGGCAGTATGAAGTCTTCCACCGGGAAAGACGAGAACATCACGACCGCCGGCATCATCACCAACCTGCGCGTGCTGAAATCGAAGCGCGGGGATTTCTACGCGCAGGGAACCCTGGAAGACCTGGCGGGTTCGGTGGAAATGCTGGTATTTCCCGAGGCTTACCGCAAACTGCAGGATAAGGTAAAGCTGGAAGTGCCGGTCCTGGTCCGCGGCGGGGTGCGCATTGAAGAGGGCGCGAATCCCAAACTGACGGTAAACGAAATTAGTATTCTGGAAGACGCGAAAGTACCGGTGCCCAACTCACTACGCATTCGCATCCCGCTGGAGACCGCAAGCGAGTCCACGGTGGATGCGCTATATGCCCTGTGCGCTCAGCAAAAGGGAGAAGCTAAAGTATTGTTTGACGTGGAACGCCAGGGCGATTTCATGGTGGTCATGGAAGCGGAAGGCTATAATGTCCTGCCAGACCGCAACTTCATCGCACGCGTCGAAGAACTGTGCGGCCGTGGGGCGGTTCGGGTTATCGATTGAACGATCGTTGATCGAACGATCGCGGACTGAAATCTGCGGCGGATGAGAGTTTCGATTTCTAAGACTTCCAAGGCGGGAATGAAGGGTGTGCCGGCGGTGGCCGGCGACGCACTGGTGATGACCGGTACGGAGTTTCTCCTGTCTATGGTGGAAGCGAGATTGTCCAGGAACGGTGACGGCAGAAAGATGGATTCCGGAGAACGGACGCAGCTGGAACTGAAGAAGATCGAGCAGCAGATCGCCCGCCTGCAGTCGGTCGCCGGGCAGGACGAAAATACCCAGCGCGAGATCCAGCAGCTGCATGATCGCATCCAAACCCTGCGCGAAGAAATGTCGGTACATTTCGATGCCTGGGAGAAAACGGAATTAGCCCGCCACCCGCAGCGTCCTTATGCGCTCGACTACATCGACCGCATCTTTACCGACTGGAGCGAGATTCATGGGGACCGAGGCTACGCCGACGATCCGGCCATCATCTGTGGTATGGCGCGCTTCCACGGCGAAGACGTCATGATCGTCGGGCATCAGAAGGCGCGCGACACCAAGCAGAAGGTGTACCGCAACTTCGGTATGCCCAATCCCGAGGGCTATCGCAAGGCTCTGCGCGTAATGAAGATTGCGGAAAAATTTGGCAGGCCATTGTTTACCTTCGTGGACACGCCGGGGGCATATCCGGGCCTGGGGGCGGAAGAGCGCGGCCAGGCGGAAGCCATTGCCCGCAACCTGCGAGAGATGGCACGCCTGGAGACTCCCATCATCACGACCATTACCGGCGAGGGTGGCAGCGGCGGGGCGCTGGCCATCGCCGTCGCCGACCGGGTACTAATGATGGAGAACGCGATTTATTCGGTGATCTCACCCGAAGGCTGCGCCTCGATCATGTGGCGCGACGCGACCAAGAAAGAACTCGCAGCCCAGGCGCTGCGCATTACCGCTACGGACCTGACCCAATTAGGCTGCATTGACGGCATCGTTCCCGAACCCGAAGGCGGAGCCCACCTCGACCACGAAGCCGCCGCGGCTCTGCTGGACGCGGCTTTGCAGAAACATCTCTCCGAACTGAAGAAGAGTACGGCGAAAGAGTTGGTGGCCTCGCGCTATTCGAAATTCCGCCACATGGCGCGGTTTCTCGAAGGCGACGACCAGTAGTCGTTTAGCAGGCCGCCATTTCTAAGAGCCATGAGCATCTCCGCATGGCGAAGTAAATTATTGTTGCTCAACTAGTTACCGTTTTTCCTCCCCGTTGAATGGGGTTGCTCAGTGCGGCCTTTTATCCTGCTCACTTCCACGAACGAGACAAGTCTATGCAATCGCCCTGACCTGCGAGAGAATGGCTACGCAATGGGCCCGGCCGAGTAGCGGTGGCTTGTGTGGGTGTTAGAAGACTGAGCGGCGCCGCGGTGTCGGGGCATACATTCCCGCTGAGATCGCGGTTTCACGCGATCCGCCGAGAAGGCGTTCAGTTATGGGTATATCCCACAGAGCACCGGTGCCGTTTCCTCTCCCGGAGGATCTGACGGGCAGCAGGATAGGCCGGTTTGAGATCCGCTCCAAACTGGGCGCCGGGGGAATGGGGGAAGTCTACTACGCCGAGGACACTCAACTGCGGCGTTTCGTGGCTCTTAAGCGGGTGTCCCGCAGGGTGGGTGGCGATCCCGAGGCCCGGCGACAGATCCTTCGAGAAGCCCAGCGCGCCTCGGCGCTAAGTTCCGAATACATTGCCAGCGTGCACGACGTCGTGGAAGAACACGGCGAACTTTTTCTCGTGATGGAGTACGTGGAGGGCGAGACCCTGCGGCAGCGCCTGCGGCGGCCGATGACCCTGGAACAGTTTTTCGATATCGCCACCCAATGCGCGGAAGCTCTCATGGCGGCACATGAACGCGCCATCGTGCATTGCGACATCAAACCGGAAAACATCATGCTCACTCCGGCCGGTCGGGTGAAGATCCTGGATTTCGGCGTCGCCAAGCAACTCCCACGATCTGACCAGAGTTCCACTCTGGATCGCGCGGGCGTGGCCGGAGGAACACCTGCTTACATGGCGCCGGAAGTGCTGCTGGAAAAATTGCCCGATGAGCGTGCGGACATCTTTTCCCTGGGCGTGGTCTGGTACGAGATGCTGACCTTGCAGAACCCATTTTTGGCGAGCAGCTTCGTAGCCACCAGCGAACGAGTCCTGCACGAGACCCCGACGGCGATTCATGCCTTCAATCCGAGAGTGCCGGATGGATTGGTTGCTGTCGTCCTGAGAGCTATGGCGAAAGCGCCGGCGCAGCGCTATGCCCACGTCCGCGAATTGCTCGATGACCTGCGACTGGTGTATGCGGGAGCGACGCCCAGCAAACTCACCGCAGTGCGCAGTCCGCGGAGAGAGAAACGCCGGCGGATGGCCAGCACAGTAGCAGTGGGGGTGGCGGTCGCAGTGTCCGTCGTCCTCGCCATGTACTGGTGGAAGGATAGAGAGCCGATTCTTGCCGAGCGTGGCTGGGTGCTGATTTCGGATTTCGAGACCTCAGGGGAGGCGACCGTTCCCGACAAGGGTGTACGCGAGGGGCTGACGATTGCGTTGCAGCAGTCGCGCTATGTCAATGTCTTTCCCAGAAGTCGTGCCTACGAAGTCCTCCAGCGCATGAAGAAGGAGGATGCGACCCGGATCGACGAGAGCCTCGGCCGCGAGATTTGCCAGCGCGAGAATCTGCAGGTGTTGCTGACGGGAAGTATTGAGCGCGCGGGGCAAGTATTCCAGATCACGGTGCGGGGCCTGGATCCTCTGCGCGGCGGATTGTTGTTCGCGGAGAGTGAGCGGTTTGATCATCAGGATCAGTTCTTTGACAAAGTGGATGAGCTGGCGAGAAAGGTGAGAACCGATCTAGGCGAATCGCTGGAGCGCATACAGAGAACCAGCCGGCCGCTCGCCAAGGTGACGACCACTTCGCTGGAGGCCTTGCAACTCTATTCTCAGGCCAGGGATGTCAAGGATCAAGGCAAGGACGAACAGGTTCCAGTTCTGTTGCAGGGAGCCCTGCAACTGGACCCGGACTTCGCGATGGCTCATATGCGACTGGGCCAGTATTACTCGGCGCTAGTCGGCAAGAACGAGAGAGCTCTAGCGGAACTGGATCGAGCCTACCAGTTGCGGCCCGGAGTCACGGACCGGGAGCAGCGCGGAATTGAAGCCGCGTACTACGACCTGCAGGAGCGTTACGACGACAAAGCGGAGTCGCTGAGAGTGCTGGTCGGCCTCTACCCCGATGATGAGGAAGCGCACCAGGAACTGGCCAGCGCTTACTACGACCTCGGCCGGCTTGACCAGGCAGTCCTGGAGCTGCGCGAGGTGCTGCGCCTGAACTCGCTGTCCGCGCCCGCCTATGGGAATCTCGTGCTTTACCTGGCACGCAGCAACCAGGCCGATGCGGCTATCGCCGCCGCCAGCGAAGCCGCACGGCTCGGCGTCGCCTCAGCGCGAATGCACTGGGGGCTCGGCTTGGCCTATCTCGGTCAGGGCAACGTAGCTATGGCCCGGCAAGAGTTCCAGCGGATCGGTGAGACGGCGGGCATAGATCGTGACTTGCAGGAGCTGTCTTTGGCGATCGCAGATCTGTACGAAGGAAAACTGGAGGCAGCCCGGACTGAACTGGCCAGACAAATCCAAGCTGTACCCGCGCAGAGCGGCGGATTGCAGTTATTCCGGCGCTATCTGCTCGGCGGGATCCATCTTGGCCAGGGCGATTCGCCGGCGGCAGAGCTGCAGGCGGACCTGATGCTGCAGGTGCCAAGCACCGGCCTGCAGACCAGCGACCTGCTGAATGCCGGCAGTCTTTATGCGCGCGCGGGCAGGATCGACAAAGCGCGGCAGGTTCTGCGCCGGCTGGATGAATCGCGGAAGGCGATCCCCAGTTCCTGGAACCAGGACAACTTTCACAACCTGGAAGGAGAGATCGCGCTGGCCGAAGCGAAGCCGGAACGGGCTGAGATTTCGTTTGCCCCCACCGATGCGGGATTCGCGCCGTTCATCTCCTATGCTGGCCTGGCCCGGGCGTATCAGGCACAGAGACGTTGGGATCTTTCTGCGCAAGCGTGGGAAAAAGTTATCAGCCGGAGGGACGAAGTTCTGCAAAACGGATTCCCACCCGATCTCGCGGTCGCCCACCTGCAACTGGCACGGGTGTATCGTGAGCTGAACCATCCTGATCTTGCCCTCAAGCATTACCAGGAAGTTCTTCGCATGTGGCAACACGCCGATGAACTTCGCATGCTTCGGCAAGCCAAACACGAATTACAGCTGTTGACACCGGAAGTCGGCCCCTCGAAGGAAAAACTGGGCTCTGCTGCTTCAGGGCTCGCTACACAAAACCAACCAAACAGGAGGAAGTTATGGATTTACTCATCACTCTGATCGGAAATGCCGCTGTGGACCCCGGATTCCGTAAGTTGTTTCTGGAAGATCCTCTTGGAACAGCTGACAAATATGGGTTCCGCTTAACCAAGGGCGACTTCGAACTCATGACCGCCGTGTTTACCAAACTCAACGACAGGGAGAGAGATTGCATGGAACGGGCGTTCAAGGCTCTCGAAGGCGAGCTGTACGGGAAGCTGGAGACCTTAGCCGTGCTTCCACCGAGAAAGTGTATGAAGCCATGCGCCTGGTCCATTTACCCGCCTCGTGAACTTCCTGAACTGCGCAAGAAAATTGCGAAGGCAGCCTAACGCGAACAGCAGTTACGGCTGTGCCCGGAGCACCCGCGCCCGAGAGCTGGCAACGCTCTCGCAGGCCCACCTTGGCTTGGAATTTTGTAGCGCCGCCGTCCCGGCGGCTGTCCGGCGGGCGTCTCGCCCGCCGCGCTGACGGTAAGGTGCCGGGCACACCCGGCTAACTGCCGCCGTCTATCGATTTCTGCCGCATTTCGACAGCGACGGCTCTGTTCTAGTTCACAGGTAGATACCTCCGTGCCTGAACTCCGTCCTCACTACGGTTAGCCCAGGCTTCCCCTGCCTATAATTACAAGTGTTCTGCCTTCACCATCTACGGAGAGATAAAGTCCGCCACATCTCTAACGGAGTGCAATGAGCGCCGTTCTCCAGGTCAAAAATAAAATTCCGGGTTTCGTGGTCATCTGCTTTTTGCTCTTGTCTCTTGTCGCATGTGGCGGGGGTACCGCACCCGTTGATCCCGGCTGTGACCCCAACAACGCGCCTGAAGTACTGTCGTTGACCATTCACAATAACGAGCAGGAGAACCTGCAGAAATACCCGGTTGCGATTTCCCTGGATGAAACCAGCTTCGATTTCACGCGCCCGTCCAAAGATGGATCTGACCTGGCCGTATGGGACGCCGCGACGCATCAGCCAATGCCGGGCTGGCTTGAGTCCTACGATCCGGAGGCTGGGAAGGCGTTGCTCTGGGTGAAGCTGCCCTCGCTAGGCCCACAAGCGTCTCGGAAACTCTTTTTGACGGCCGGTCATGCGACGGGCTGCTCCGCCGCCACGTTCAGCGGCTACTCGGTCTTCCCATTTTTTAGCGACGTGAACGACGTCTTGAACTGGCTGGGAACAAATCGGCTTAGTGTTACCAATACCATTGTGGGGGGCCCGCTTACCATCAGCCATCGCGATGTGGTCCAGAGTGATGGAATGTACAACGGTTTTCCTGGGTTAGTGCAGGCTGTTAATGGTGACTTCGTGCTTTCGTACAAGAAGGGGCCTGGTCACGTGAATAGTCCGTTGGTCGTCCTGCGGCGCAGTTCGGATGGGGGCGCAACCTGGAGTCCCGAGGTCGTCTATTTCAATTCTTCCCAGCCTGACCCGACTTTGGCCCGCACCCCACTCGGCGACTTGCTGATCGCATTCGTCAAGGCGGATCAGAATGGCATTGGAGCAGGGGCATACAGCCGGTCCGCCGATAACGGCTTGACCTGGGGACCATTCACATTCTTCGAAGATCCACCTACCGATACTCTTGGGGTGGCTCCCTTGCTGAATGTCGGGCAGACGATGTATGGGGCTGGCTATGGGCCGTACACCAGTGGCACGGGTTACGCACCGAGCCTATGGTCATCGGCCGACGACGGTGTCATCTGGACGAAGCTCTCTGAGCTTCGAGCGCCCGGCGAACCCGGGCTCAATGAAACCACGATCGCACAGACCGCTGCGAACACATTATTCGCGATGATGCGAACTGACGATGGCCTGGATACCTTGGGACGGTACTCCAACGATATGGGAATGAGCTGGGGACCGCTGATCTCCTACAGATCGCAGGTGGGTGTCCTGCAAGCGCCGGTCATGATCCAAGCCGGATCCGCGCTCATCCTCATGGGACGCGAGACCACCGCCATTCCCGGAGTTCTTCCTCCGAACACCATTGGCTATCCTCGTCAGTTGGTTGCGTTCGTTTCCTATGACGGCGGGCTGACGTTTGGAAACGGAGTGGTGCTCGACACCTATACGGGAGAGCAAATCGATGGCGGCTATTCCTGGCCAATATTGCTGTCGAATGGACAGGTCTACGTGGTTTACTACGCGGACTCGCACAATCTGCGGCAACCCGACATCAAGTCGGTCACCTTGTCGGTCGCCCCGCCCTCAACCCAGCCTACAAATTCGATCCACGTACTAAGCCAACTCGCGCCGGTATTAGCTACGCACGCGCTGAATCTGGATATGACTCGCTACTCCCTCGAATTCCGCTTCCGTTCCAGTCCGACGCCGGCGGGGAGCCAGTTTTCGGTTGTGCTGCAGGGACAAGCTTCCGGATCGCCGTCGAGCCTGGTCAACTGGGAACTGCCCTCCACTCACGCCTCCGATCCGACGTCGGATTCGGGAATTATTTCCAACCAACAATTCGTGCCGGTTTTGAATAGCTTCAGCTACGGCCAGGTCTATCGCCTGCGCACCATCGTGGATGAAATGCAGGGCACTCAACAAGCCTCCGTGCTCGATGAGTTTGGTGGACTGATCAGCGCTACCATGCCTCAGCCCCTGGCGCAGGGGACCTCCCATGCCACGGCTATTCAGATCGGCAACAACTCCAATCTGCGCGCCACAGACACCCTGCTGGATTTTGTTTTCGTGCGCCCCGCCGTACAAACCGAACCGCTCGTGACCGTCACGAGAGTTCACTGACCGGGCACGCGGCGACGGGATCTGCTTGGTGCATTCGATCCTGGAAAGCAGCGCCGCCGTCCCGGCGGCTGTCCGGCGTGCGTCCTGCCCGCTGCGCCGAGGGCGAGACGCCCTCGGGACAGTCGGCAAGATGCCGGCGCTGCTCGGATGAGTTCTATTTCTTAGGCTGGTACATCCGCGCCTCAACTCAGTGCTCGGTGTCTGTTCGCTCCGCTTCACCTGCCGTATAATAAAGGGTTCTGCTTCATCATCAATGCGGACGGATAGCAAGCCAGGCACAAGGAAGGTTGGGGAATGGCCACCACGGATGTATCCCTCCACGAAGGCAGCAGCCAAGCGGAGCAAAAGCGCGTCGTCAACAACATGAGTATTCAGGTCGCGACGGTCAACGGGTCGGGCTCGCAGAGCTCCAACACCGTGCTGTTGCGCAGCATTTTCCAGATGGGAGTTCCAGTCTCGGGCAAGAACCTGTTTCCCTCCAACATTGCCGGCCTGCCCACCTGGTACACGATTCGAGCCAACAAAGACGGGTACATCGCTCGCAAGAAGGAGATCGATTTCGCCGTCGCCATGAACCCCGAGACAGCCCAGGAAGATGTGATGTCCCTGGCCGCTGGCGCCGCTGTTTTGTACGACGAGCCATTGAACCTCAGCAGTCTGCGCTCCGACCTGGTTTTTTACGCCGTTCCCTACGACAAGCTGGTGGCGCCGGTCTGTCCCGAGGCCAAGCTGCGCAAGCTGGTCAAGAACATGATCTATGTAGGCGTGGTGGCCAAGCTGCTGGAGATCGACATAGCGGAAGTGGAGAAGGCCATCCGTACACAATTCTCCAAGAAGGTGAAAGCGGCCACCCTCAACCTGGCGGCGGTGAAGGCGGGATACGATTACGCCACCGCCAACCTGCCTAAGCGTGATCCCTATTTCATCCAGCGCATGGACAAGACCGCGGGCAAGATCATCATTGACGGCAATTCGGCCGCTGCTCTGGGCTGCATGTTTGCCGGCGTGACGGTGGTCGCCTGGTATCCGATTACGCCGTCATCGTCACTGCCGGAGAGCCTGATCGAGTACATGAAGCGCTTCCGCATCGGAGCCGATGGTAAAGCAACTTTCGCCATCGTCCAGGCCGAAGACGAGCTGGCTGCCGTGGGGATGGTTGTGGGTGCTGGTTGGGCGGGCTCGCGCTCCATGACCTCTTCCGCCGGCCCCGGAATTTCCCTCATGGCCGAGTTTGCCGGCCTCGCTTACTACGCTGAGGTTCCCGGCGTGATCTGGGACATCCAACGTGTCGGTCCTTCCACTGGTTTGCCAACGCGTACTTCGCAAGGCGACATTCTCTCCACCGCTTTTCTCTCCCACGGCGACACCAAGCACATCCTGCTGCTGCCGTGTTCCGTAGAGGAATGTTTCAGCATGGCGGGAGATGCTTTCGATCTGGCCGAGCAGTTCCAGACTCTGGTCTTCGTCATGTCCGATCTCGATCTCGGGATGAACAACTGGATGTCTGATCCCTTCAAGTATCCAGAGAAGCCGATCAGTCGCGGCAAAGTACTGAGTAAGGCGGATCTCGAGCGGCTCGGCAGCTTCGCCCGCTATGAGGACGTCGACGGAGATGGGATCGGCTACCGCACTCTGCCCGGCACCGACCATCCCGCCGCTGCCTATTTCACTCGCGGCAGCGGACACAACGAGAAAGCCCAGTACAGCGAACGCCCCGACGACTTTGAGCACAACATGGAGCGGCTCAACCGGAAGTTTGAGACGGCGCGCTCTTTCGTACCTCGACCGGAAGTCTCCACCGGCAAATCCAAGATCGGAATCATCGGATATGGTACCTCGCACTGGGCCTTGATCGAGAGCCGCGATCAGCTACGCGATGAATACAACATCGAGACCGACTACCTGCGTCTCCGCGCCTACCCCTTCACCCGTGAAGTGCACGATTTTGTGAAGCAGCACGACCGGGTTTATGTGGTGGAGCAGAATCGTGACGCCCAGATGCTCAGCCTGCTCAAACTTGATCTGGAGCCGGCACTCCTGACTCGGTTGCGCAGCATTGCCCACATTCACGGCCTGCCGCTCGACGCGCGCTCGGTGACCGACGAACTCATGACCATGGAGGGCAAGTAAATGGCGACCACGACCGCCGGCACGTCCACACCGGCTCCGGCACCGAAGACCAACCGCATCGGCTTGTCGGTGCTGGACTATCGCGGGGGCAAGACAACCTTATGCGCCGGATGCGGCCACAATGCAATTTCTGAGCGCATCATTGACGCCATGTACGAAATGGGGGTCCCGCCCGAGCGAGTGATCAAGCCCAGCGGGATCGGCTGCTCCTCGAAGAGTCCGGCGTATTTCATGGGACGCTCGCACAGTTTCAACGCCGTGCACGGCCGCATGCCATCGATCGCCACGGGTGCAGTGCTGGCCAACCGCCATCTGATCGCGCTCGGCGTCAGTGGCGACGGCGATACTGCGTCCATCGGCGTGGGCCAGTTTATCCACCTGATGCGGCGCAACCTCCCCATCATCTACATCATCGAGGACAATGGCGTGTATGGCTTGACCAAGGGCCAGTTCTCCGCCACCGCCGACATGGGATCCAAGTTGAAAACCGGCGTGATCAACGATCTGCCCCCGATTGACACCTGTGCCATGGCCATCACACTGGGAGCGACGTTCGTAGGCCGCTCCTTCTCCGGAGACAAGAAGCAGCTCCATGCCATGATGAAAGCTGCCATTGCCCATCAGGGGACCGTGATGCTCGATGTGGTCTCGCCCTGCGTGACCTTCAATGATCACGAAGGCTCCACCAAGTCTTACAAGTACATGAAAGACCATGACGAGCCGCTGCAGGAAGTCAGCTTCGTCCCTGCTTTCGAGGACATCACCGTAGACTACGATCCAGGAAGCACGATCGAGGTGACCATGCACGACGGGTCCCGCCTCCACCTGCGCAAACTGGAAGAAGACTACGACCCCACTAACCGGATCGAAGCCATCACTCGTCTGAATGAAGCGCACGAGAAAGGTGAAGTGCTGACCGGCGTTTTCTATGTCAACACCAAGACGCCCACCTTCATCGACCTGCTGAACATGACCGAGCAACCGCTGGCCACGCTGCCGGAATCGGTGGTGCGGCCGGGCAGGGAAGTGCTTGAGCAGGTGATGGAGGAGCTGCGATAGGTGGTCAGTGGCCAGTGATTAGTGATCAGTAGCCAGTGTTCAGTCGCCGTGACGATCGACCGGCGGTGGCGAGCCTGCCGCAGATAGTCCTTTCCTGGCAGTGCGGGGTATGGGTGGAGCAGCGCTTTAGCGCTGCATTCAAGGCGTATTCTTGATCGCGGCTTCCAGCCGCTGAGGTACGTTGTCAGGCCCCCGTGCCCTGTCCATTCTTGAGAAGGGGGAAGAACGAGACACGTACACACTCCCCTGAACCCCATCCTGTCCGCCAACTCTTTGCCTATAATCAGCGTCTGAGCAGGGTGATCAAAACATCCCCTCAAGCGATGACTAATTCAAATACCAGACCGGTAAGCAAGACACTGCTGTTCGTGATATCACTGGTCGTGATCGCCGCCACGGTGCTCATTGTGACTGGAATTCACCTGTCCAACCCCTACTTGCGCAGGAAAGTCGTGGAAGTGCTCAGCGAAAAATTCCATGCCGAGGTGGAACTCAAGGACTTCCACGTGTATCTGTTTCCCGGTGCGCGCATCGAAGGCTCAGGCCTGGTTCTGCGGCACGAAGGCCGCACGGATGTGCCTCCTCTGATTTCGATCGGCGAATTCTCTGCCGAGGCAGGGATCATGGGATTGTTGTGGAAGCCGTGGAAGATTCAACAAGTCAAACTCAAGGGTCTGGTCATCCAGATACCGCCTAAGGGGGAGAGGAGGAAACAGGATTGGTCAAAAGCACGGAAGATGCCTGTCCTGGTCCGTGAGATCGTATCCGATGATGCTGAACTTCGCCTGCTGCCGAAATCAGCGGATAAAGATCCCCACGTGTTCGCAATTCATCATCTGGTCATGCATTCGGTAGGTTTGGATCGGCCTGCATCTTTTAACGCGCAGCTGACCAACGCGGTTCCGCCGGGCGAGATCGACACCAAGGGAAGTTTTGGCCCGTGGAGCCCGGATGATCCGGGTCAGACACCGTTATCGGCCGACTACACCTTCGACAAGGCCGATCTGGGACATTTCAAGGGGATCAGCGGCATTTTGACTTCGCAGGGAAAGTTTGGTGGGGTGCTGGAGAAAATCGAAGTCGAAGGGAAAACCTCAACGCCCGACTTCACCGTCAGTGTCGGTGGCCATCCGGTGGCGCTGGATACCATCTATAGCGCCACGGTGGACGGCACCAACGGCGACACCCTGCTGCACCCGGTGATTGCCCACCTCTTGAACACGGTCATCGTTGCCCAGGGTGGCGTCGTCAAAATTCCGGGAAAGGGCCGAACCATTGCTCTCGATGTGACGGTAGACCGGGGCAGGATTGAAGACTTGCTGTTACTGGCAGTCAAGGCCGACAACCCGCTGATGACGGGTGCGGTCAAGTTTCATACCCAGTTCGAGCTGCCGCCAGGGAAAGGCGCTATCCCCGACCGTTTGAATCTGGACGGAAAATTCGGCGTAGCGCACGCCGAATTCACCAATCCCCAGGTCGCAGGTAAAATCGCGAC
>JBGQIG010000030.1:0-14527 GCA_041498365.1 Terriglobia bacterium
GCGGCGATCACTCGTTTGAGCGCTCCCAGTTTGGCCAGATCGGTGATCAGGACATTGGTCATGCCGTCTACCAGGTATTCCTGTTCGGGGTCGCCGGTAAGATTCTTCAGCGGCAACACCGCGATGGACTCGATCGTCGTGGAGGTGTGGGCCCTGCCCAGGTATTTCCATATCCTGTTTCCGGAGACCGCCAGGCCCAACAGCAGCAATGCCGCGCACGCGCCCACGATCCAGCGGGTGCTCCTTGAGGCGGGCCGGGGCGCCGGAGGAGGCAAAACCGGGGGAAGCGGAAATCCCGACGACAGGCGTACCCCCGTGCTGGAGATGATCTCAAGCGCTGCGCGTACTTCGTTCGCGCTCTGGTAACGGGCGTTCACTTCCTTCACCAGACAACGTTCGATCACCAGGCTTAGACCCGGGGAGAGATGGGCAGACAGTGGGGCCGGCGCATCCGTCAGGATGGAGGACATAACCTCATAAGTGTTGCGTCCCCGAAAGGGAAGGGTTGCGGTTGCCAGTTCGTACAGAACCACACCGAGGGCCCAGACATCGTTACGGGCGTCGGCCTTTTCGCCACGAAGCTGTTCTGGAGAAATATAGGGCAGGGTACCGCTGAGATTGAGATCGCTGGTCTGCGTCTGGTTAACGGTTACATCGGCGTCCGGTTGGGCCATTTGCGCCAGGCCGAAATCCAGAATCTTCAAACGGCCGTCGGAAGTGATCCGCAAGTTGGCAGGCTTGAGATCGCGGTGTAAAACACCTTGCTGATGGGCGGCGGCCAATCCGCTGGCCAGCTGGATGCCCAGCGAGATCACCTCGGGTTCGGATACAGGTCCGCGGGCCAGCCTGGCATCCAGGGTCAGGCCGGCAATATATTCCGTGACCAGAAAATCCACATCGTTCTGGCTGCCGAATTCAAAGATGGTGGCGATGTTGGGATGGTTCAGCCGGGCCAGGGCCAGAGCCTCCCTGCGGAAACGCTTTCGGGCCGATTCCTCGGCCAGCAGGCCCGGGGGTAAGATCTTGATGGCGACATTCCGCTCCAGTTTTTCGTCGCGGCCGAGGTAGACGATGCCCATGCTTCCGGCGCCAATCTTTTCGACGATCCGGTAGTGGTCGAGGATCTGGCCGATCATGGCAACCGGGTTGGCGGGCATTCTTGATTCATGCTCGCCCGTCAACCGGGAGTCTCCCCCTGCTGGTCCTATCCTACCTCCGGCTAACGCCAGCGAGCGTCGAAATCCTTATGTTCCGCACATGCCCGCAGATTTCCAGGTTGCGTCGATGATAACGAATCAGTCCTTCGTCATCACCGGAGGAAGGCATCGTGGATTACACCATGACGTGCCATCATCTGCGGTCAGCAGCCTGAGAAGTACCGGTCACAGCGGCAGTCGAGTGAAGGTCCTGCCGATGACAAGTTCCCTTCCTAGTATTTCCCTATTATTGCTCTAGTCGTCAATGGCATTTAGAGTGGTTGCCGGCATGCAGTGGGACAAGATCAGGACCCGCCTCAAACCGAGCCCGATCGCCCGTAAGCGTCTGGGCAGAATTGCCATCGTCCTGATGGTCGCCTACCTTGCTTTCGGAGGGTTTATCTGGTGGTCGATGCATCAGCCGCCCGAGACCTTCGCCCGAGTGATGTCAAAGATGCCGGGCCCCGTCGTCTTCCTCGCCTTCCCGTTTGAAACCTTGTGGACTCGCGCCCGGGCGGGGAATCTTCAAGCTGGAGATCCGGCGCCGGACTTTTCCCTGCTCAAGCTGGACAAGACCGAGCGGGTACAGCTTTCAAGCTTGAACAAGCTCCAACCGGTTGTGCTGGTTTTCGGCAGCTATACCTGACCGCCATTTCGGCGGGAGGTTCCCGCCCTCAACAAGCTCTACGAGCAATACGGCAATCGGGTCGCGTTTCTGGTGGTTTACATTACCGAGGCGCACCCCAGCGATGTCTGGCAGATGCAGAGCAATATCAAAGACGAGGTCGTATTTGCCAGTCCGGAGAATGAAGACGAGCGTGCGTTTATCGCCGGGGCTTGCGTACGAAAGCTGGGCATAAAGTTCCCCAGCGTTCTCGACGAGTTTGGCAACTCTACCGAACGGGCATACACAGGCTGGCCTGATCGTCTTTATCTGATCGACGCTCAAGGCCGTGTTGCCTACAAAAGCAAGCCAGGCCCCTTCGGCTTCAAGCCCGAAGAGTTGAGTGCCGCACTGACTCGTACGCTGGGAGCAACTGAACAGAAGTGATCGCGGAGTTTGGCAGAGTTACAGGGAACAAGCGTGCGGCTCAAGTGGAACAAATCCACTACGCTGGCGTCATCCTGAGGGACTTCAGTTCCGAAGGATCTGGCGCGAAGCAGAACAATTGCTGGGGATGTTGTGTTCCGCTGCACGCAAGATCCCTTCGACTTCGCTCAGGGGCGGGCTGTTCGCAAGCTCAGGATGACGCCTTGCAAGAAAAACTGAGCCTTTCCATGCGGCGATGCGGCCTACTCGTTAGCGGCCCGATTCCGTCGCTCTGATTCTTTCTCCGTTCGATCGGTGCTGGGCTTCTTTACCGCGTCCTTCACCTTGCCCCAGGCATTTTGGACCTTTCCTTCTACCTGCTTGGCAGTTCCCTCGGCCTGATCTTCCGTATCGCCAGTCCATTCTCCGACCTGGCGTTGCACCCGGCCAGCGATGTCCTTGGCTTTTCCTTTCACCCTATCTTTATCCATTATGATTCCCTCCGCTTCTGATTGAACGTCCCTCCAAACTTAGCTGAGCAGAGCTGAGGGATGCTATCGGCAAGAACCTGTACTCGAACGGAGGATGTACTGTAGCAGGATGCGCAGTGGGCAAGTCTTCTGAAAGCGAAGGATGCTGAAACGAGTAGCGCCGCCGTCCCGGCGGCTGTCCGGCGGGCGTCTCGCCCGCCGCCGCGCCGAGGGCAAGATGCCCTTGGGACAGCCGGCAGGATGCCGGCGCCACCCATTTCAACCTTCTCTGTATGGCGCCACCTTGACCATCACCACTGAATGGGGCGCAACCGGAGCGGAAAATTTTCCCTTGAATTGTCCTAAATCCTTCGCCCGCCACAGATCGCGAACGCCGGCGTTCAGGTGACCGGGATAGCCGATGTCTTCCCAGGAGACCGTAATCTCCTTTTCACTGGCATCGCGATTGAGCAGGACTACGCTGCGGCTTCCGTCCTGCATCTGCTTGGCCCAGACTTCCAGGTCACCGTCCTTGCGCACCCGGCGCCCCTGGCGTCCCAGCGGATCCTGATTCACTGCGATCACTTCTTTGTTGGTGAGAATGTCGTGGACCTCCGGTTTCATGTCGCGCAGGTCATTGCCGGCAAGAAGAGGTGCAGCAAGTAGCGCCCACAAGCTGAAGTGGGCGCGGTATTCATCCGTGGTCATGCCCCCGTTGCCGACCTCGAGCATGTCAGGATCGTTCCAGTGGCCGGGCCCAGCGTAGCTCTGCAACCCATCTTGCAGGTCAAGAATGTCAAGCATGCCGAGGTGATGCTTGTCCTTGCTCTGCCACATGTCGCTGATGTCGCCCGTGGTGCGCCAAAGATTCCCGCCTACTTCCTGGCCCCAAAGCCATGGCTTGGCGGTGCCCCACTCGCAGATGCTCAACACAATGGGCCGGCCGGTGGCATTGAGCGCATTGCGAATGAGCGCGTAGGCGGCCTTGGCGTCCTGGGTCGTGGTGTTGCACCAGTCGTACTTCAGGTAATCGACGCCCCAGGCGGCGTACTGCAGCGCGTCCTGATATTCGTGCCCCAGGCTGCCGGGACGCTTGGCACAGGTCATGCTGCCGGCATCGGAATAGATTCCGAACTTGAGACCTCGGGAGTGGACGTAGTCCGCCAGCGCCTTTATCCCTGAGGCAAAGTGCTTGGGATCGGGCACGATGTTGCCATTCTGGTCGCGTTCAATCTGCCAACAGTCGTCGATCACGACGTACTGATAGCCCGCATCTTTCATGCCCGACTTGACCATGTCGTCGGCCATTTGCCGAATCAGGTCTTCGCTTACATTGCATGCGAACCTATTCCAGCTATTCCACCCCATGGGGGGAGTACTGGCCAAGCCCTTGTCCTGCGCGGAAAGCAGCGAGGGTACGATAAGGCAGGCGATCATCGCAGCCACGAGTCTTACTCTGACTACCAGGTGCGTATGTCCTTCAACCCTTCCTCGCTCGACGTGCATGGTTTCGAATTTGCGTCCCTTCCTCGTGAATTGGTGTTCTCGCTTGCTCCGGCGGAAATACTTGCGGATTCAAGGCTCAAACCTGCACGCGCCGTGGACTGCCGTATCACCAGCCTGGGTTCAATCAGGACTCTTATGGGTCGCAGCTTATGTTTGGAGGAGATTCGCTCAAGCAAAAGGTCGGCAGCACGCTTGCCCATCTCAGAAGTCCCCTGGTCGACGGTGGTGAGGGGCACGGCCAGGAAATCCGAATAGTGGACATTGCCAGCCCCAACCACAGCAATATCATCTGGAACCCTAAGGCCGGCTTCGGAAATCGCTCGCATCGCGCCGACCGCAACCGGATCGTTGTAGCAGAAGACGCCATCCGGAACCGGCTTCATCCGCAGCAACTTCCCCATGGCTTCATGCCCGCTGTGATCCTGATAACCGGCGTCCACGACATAGCCTGGAGAGAACGGCAGGCCGTGTCTTGCGAGCGCGCGACGATAGCCCTCCATGCGCCCGGTGGCGATACCGATTCCCGGGCCGCGCAGATGCGCAATGCGATGGCAGCCTCGCTCAATCAGATGACTGGTAGCCAGTTGGCCGATCGCTTGGTTGTCGACCCCTACGAAGCTCGCCTGAACACCGGCGATGGGGCGGTCGATCAGAACGAACGGAACTTTTCGCTTGCGGATGTTTTCGAAAGCGCCAGCGCCAGACTGCGCCGATGCCAGGATCAGTCCGTCCACTTGCCGGGCCAATAGGGACTCGGCTTCGTTCTTTTCCAACTCGGGATTTTCTTCGAAGTACGAAATGATGACGTGATAACCCTGGGGCCGCACCGTTTCAGCGACCGATTTGGCGATTTCGGCGAAAAAAGGGTGGGTAAAGTCGGGCAGCAGTAGTCCAATGGTGAACGTGCGCCGGGTGACCAGGCTGCGCGCGATCCAGTTGGTTTGATAGTTGAGCTCCTTCGCCCGCCGCAAGACTCGCTTCCGGGTAGCCACGCTGATCTTGCCCTTGTTGCGCAGAACTTTGGACACGGTAACCACGGAAACGTTTACATCCCGGGCGATGTCCAGCATGGTGACGGCCATGGTCGGGAAGGATATCACACGAAAATCCAAGCTGGTATGGCCAACTGCTGGCAAGCAGGTCAAAGTAAGCGATTAACGCTTTGGCGACGGAACCATGCCTGACCTGGCGAAAGGTTGGCGCCGGCGACATACGCAGGCGTGCCCAGGGGGGCACGCGGGAAAACTTGCTTCAAGAACGCTGGCAGGATCCTCCGGGACTGGATATCCCGGAGTTGGGCGAGCTAGGCGACGGCCACCGGTCTTGATCCCTTAAAGGCGTAGAAAACAATGTAAAGATAGCAGACTGCCGGCAGGATGAACGCGTGGTGAATCCCGATTTTATCGGCCAAAGCACCCTGAAGCAGGGGAATGATCGCGCCGCCGACAATCGCCATGACCAGGAGGCCGGAGCCGTCGCCGGTCAGCGGGCCAAGTTTGGCAATCCCCAGGGTGAAGATGCTGGGGAACATCACGGAGTTGAAGAAGCCGACCAGAATGATGCTCCACATCGCGACATGGCCGAAGGTGAGCATCGAGACGGATACCAGCACCGCGGTGCAAATGCCAACCAAGCCAAGCAGTTGGCTGGTTTTCATGGCGACGCGACCATGCTTTAACATCGACGCCAATAACAGAAGGGTGAGGGTGGTGAAGCAAAGAATGACGAGAGGACGCGCCTGCACTATCACAGTGAAAATGTTCGACAAAAAGAGGGCGATGCGCGGATGCGCCTCCAGGGCCACCGGCCCTCCCGTCAAAAATGAACCAATCAGAATCAGACCAGCGATGGCCGAGCAGATGGCCATGTGGAGCGTTCTTACTCCGTTCAAAAGTGCCGCGCCCAGGAATCGGCCCACCATAGCACCACCCCAGTAAAACGACACGAATTTCGCTGCTTCTACTTCGGAGATATTGCCGATGCTGGCTTGGCTGAAATAGTTGATTAAGAAACTGCCGATAGACACCTCTGCCCCGACGTAGACGAAAATCGCGACCACCCCGAGTACCAGATGCCGGTACTTCCACAGGCTTGGGCTCGGACCCGCGGCGCCGTGGCGTTCCGCTTCCGGCATCGCCGGCAGCTTGAACATCGCAATGGCGACTCCCAGGGCCATGAGCGTGAGTCCGATGATCAGGTAAGGCAACTTGACCGACGATGCCTCATGGATCCGATAGGCCTGCAGCGCATCGGCGGACATTTGCCGCACCGTGTCCATATTCTGACGAGTTGCGTTCAAGATAAGCAGGCCGCCAAGATACGGAGCAATCGTCGTCCCCAGGGAGTTGAATGCTTGTGCCAGATTCAGGCGGCTGGAGGCGGTCTCCGCCGGTCCGAGCACGGCCACATACGGGTTGGCAGCCACCTGCAGGGCTGTGATCCCGGCGGCAAGAACCATCAGCGCTCCGAGAAACAGCGGATAGGAAGGAACGCTGGCGGCCGGGATGAACAACAGTGCCCCCAGGCCCATGGTGAAAAGGCCCGCCACCATCGTCTTCTTGTATCCGATCCAATCGATCACCTTGGCTGAAGGAATGGAGAAAAGGAAGTATGCCGAAAAGAAAGCAAACTGGATCAGCATCACCCGGGCATAGGTCAGGTCAAAAATGGACTTCAGGTGAGGAACCAGGACATCATTCAGAACGGTGACGAAACCCCACATGAAAAACAGTGTGGTCACGACCGCAAGCGCGACTCTGTTGCCGGAAGACGGGGCCCCAACCGCACCGGTGGGGGTCTGCAGGTTCGCAACTGCCATCGGCTTTAGTCCTCGCTCTCTGCTATCGGCCAGCATCATACCATCGCAGGAGTTTGATCTGCACAGGGGTTTATCGATTACCTTCATGGCACTACCGCTGGGTCAGGAAAGCGGCTACGCTCCAGCCGGGCGCCGGGCGAGAACAACTTTTGCGGTTGTAATGGCCTGCCCGACGTGACGTTGAGTATGATCGGCAACATGAACGAGCAGACCAGCTAGGCTCGTGGGCAACCGTTTTCTGCCAACATGCCTGACCTGTTCTAGTGCTTTCACGTCGAATGCCCGAACTCTCCTGGCGCTCTCCGCCAGGGCCAGGTTAAGTTCCAGAAACAGTTCATCCCGAGTTGCTCCTGGATCCAACTCCGCGTTCTTGATAGCCAGTTGCTGCTCGGTCAGGGCTCGTCCCTCAGCGCAGGTCAGCAACCGGTCCAGGCTCCTTGCGATGTGACGCAAATGAAAGGCGATGGGCGGCAGCCCAGACGACCGGTCGTTCATCTGTTCATCGCTCAAGCCCCCACACCAGTGGTTCAAATCCTCTTCGGCCAGCTGCAGGGCGTGCACGACGGCTCGCTGCACGGCCGGGATTTCCGTCAACGTCCCGCGCAACCACGGCTCAGGCAATTCATTCCTAGTCATGCTTCACCCCTTCACTCAAGAGATTATCTCCATTCCGCCCACGCCCCAGTAAGCAAAATGGGTGCCCCGTCCTCGTCTCTCCGTTCTTTGGAGAGACAGGGCGGGGCTTGTCGGAGCTACAATGTAGACGATTCAGCCAGATGGAAGAAAATCGGACCCGTAGCTCAACTGGATAGAGCACTGCGCTTCGAACGCAGGGGTTGGGAGTTCAAGTCTCTCCGGGTCCGCCATTCGAATTTGAAGACGGTCTGCGGCGTGCGGTGATTTCTCTCTCGGATTGCGCTTTTCCAGTGGTGCGGCGCGAATTACGGTGCACTTTCCAACGTGGTCGCGCGACACGAAATACGTGTACTTCAACTCTGATGCCGAAGGTGAACCAGCGATCCATCGCATGCAGATTAAAGATCAAAAACTGGAACGCGTGGCCAGCTTGAAAGATGTGAATCGGCCAACATCGATAAGCCTCGGCGCATGGACGGGCCTGGCTCCGGATGATTCTCCGCTGGCGCTGCGAGACATCAGCACTAACGAAATCTACGCATTGGATTGGCAGCTACCATAAGTCCTTACAACTAACGTCTACGTTAAAATGCGGAACGACCTCCGGGTTAGGTGGGGTTTACTACTTGATGAGAGCATATTCCATTCCGTTATGTTCTCATCCCCCGGGGTTGATTGACACCTATTTGGGCCGCTGCTAGTCTGAGCGCCCGCTTCCACAGGGCCCAATGTTCCCAACATGCCGCGCTTTGACGTCACCTCCGCCGGAGAACTGAACCTCGATCTCATCCTCTACGGTCTTCCCGACGAACTCCCGCCGGAGAGGGAACTGCTGGCCGACCGCATGATGCTCACTTTGGGCAGCTCTTCCGCGATCGTCGCCCACAATCTTGCCGCACTGGGCAGCCGGGTCGGGTTCCAGTCGCTGATCGGCGACGACTCTCTGGGACAGATCGCGCTCGATCGCCTGGCCGAAGGCGGCGTAGACGTCTCTCGGGTGAAGCGGGTTCACGGCCCCACCAAGACTGGGCTTACGGTCATACTGCAGCGCCCCGGCTGGCGCAATATGTTGACCTACGCCGGAACCATCGCTGAACTTTCACTGAAAGATCTCGATTTCGACTACCTTTCCGATTCGCGCCACTTTCATCTTTCCTCGCTGTATTTGCAGCGCGCCCTGCAACCTGACCTCGGTGAACTCTTTCCTCGGCTAAAGGCTGCGGGGCTCACCATTTCGCTGGATACGAACGACGATCCGGAAGATCTCTGGGGTGGCGGCGTGAAGAAATTGCTGAAGTACGTGGATGTGTTTCTTCCTAACACGCGCGAAGCGACGAGGATCACGGGAACCAATGACCCGGAGATCGCGATCAGGCAACTGGCTGAGATGGTTCCGCTGGTGGTGGTGAAGCTTGGGCACGAGGGAGCGCTGGCGCAACGAGGGACAGAGCGATTCACCAGTCCTTCGCTGAAGGTTACGGCCGTCGACGCGGTGGGCGCGGGCGATAGCTTCGACGCCGGCTTTCTGCACGAGTACCTGCGAGGCTCCGATCTCACAGCCTGTCTGGCCAGCGGAAACCGCGCAGGCGCTCTGTCGGTCACTAGACCGGGAGGAACAGAAGCCTTCCGCGACAAAGAGTATCGCGAACGCTTTCTGCGCGAGCATAATGCAACGTAGCGCCGTCTCGGCGGCTGTCCGGCGGGCGTCCCGCCCGCCGAGCCGAGGGCGAGACGCCCTCGGGACAGCCGACCAGAGGCCGGCGCTACTAAAGCTCTACTTGCTCACTTCCAGCAGCAGATGATCTCGGAACTGCGTTTTTAGTTTGGGGGCCGCACCCGCTGTCACCTCGACCGTCCCCAGGTCTTTGCCTTCAGCGTAGTTCAGCACGTGATAGCTGCCAGGTGGCAACCCGCGCAGCTCGATCTCGCCCTTCCACCGCGACGACGATGGTGCGAAGAAGGCGTAGTACATCTTGCCATCTTTTTCGATCGCATAACCCTCGGGCACGTCGTAGCCATAGACGTAAAGATTTCTGAATGTACCTCTTGACAGCATCTTCTGGTTGTAGATATTGATCCATTTCTTCCAGTGTTCTTCTTTGCTTTGGGTAAGCATCACGGGCCTGAATTTCGGTCCGGGATCCGGCCACACGAATTTTGTCCCCACAACACCTCCGGGCCCAATCGTCGAGGCAAAATCCTCTCCATGTTCGCGCCAGTTCTTGCCCACGCGATCCATGGCCGAGAGTTCCACGTGATCTCCATAGACCGCGGACTCCGGACCCAGCAGCGCCTTGTACATCTTGATGCGGCGGCGAACCTGGACCGCACCGACCGGGTCGGCCGTCACCGCCTGGTCCATAAACGGCAACCAGGCCATTGACGGCGGCGTGCCGCAGGGACAGCTCTGGGTCACGCTCTCCGGCTTGAGGGCGCGGCTGGTTTGAAAGATGGTCTTGTACACGTCGCCCATGGCGTTGACCGAATCTTGCGGAGACTTGTGGTGGTGGGCGGGGTTGTAGCACATGGGAACGGTGTAAATATTGTCCAGCTTGGAGCCATCGAATCCCCAGTCCCCGATGAACTTCTCCGTAAGTTTCTTGTAGTACGCCTGTACTTCGGGCACCGCCGGACACAGTGCGGCCAGGTCCCTTGTCATGCGCGCGTGTTTCCCGTTCTGGTCGAGAATGAACCAGTCCGGGTGCTCCTTCCCGACCTTGGACACAATGTACTTGTGCGATTCCCATTTTCCCTGGCCGTCTTCTGCACCCAGGGGCAGCCACCAGAGCTGCACCAGTATTCCTTGCTTGTGGAAGTCATCCACCATTTTCTTGATGGAATCTCCGGGGAAGGTATCGCGCCGCGGATTCCAGTCTCCGTAAGTGTCGAACCAGCGGTCGTCGAGCGTCGCCCACTTGATGTTGAGTTCTTTCAGCTTCGGAACTGTGCCCAGCATCTGCGCCGGTGTGACGTTGAATTCGTAGCCCCAGCCGCACCAGCTGACGTTGTAAGCCTCGCCGGAAGGTTTGGGGATTTCCCAACCTTCCTTCTGCAACACCCTCGACCAGTCGTGCAGCGGCTCGTAAAAATCGCCCGCGTACACCTCAACAAAACTGCGTGGGGTGGAATAAGTTTCTCCGGGTTTGAGCACAGCGCCCGCGGCAATGTCCACGCCGGCCTTCACACTGCCATCGGCATCGACCTTGACCGGCAGCGAGAGCGTCAGCGGCAGGGTTTCGACATGGCCAACGGCTTCGCCTACCGGACCCGTCCAGAACGCCACCACCGGGATGCCGCCGCCGTAGCCACCTTTCACTTCCGCGCCCATGAGATTCGGCTGGGAAAAGGAGCGGCTTAGCTTTATGACATCGTCCTTTCCCCAGTCGTAGCTTGAGCCGTGGAAACTCCACAGGTCGTAGGGATGGGCTTTGCCGTCCGCCAGGCTGGCGTTCAATCTGTGCTGCTGCTCGACTGTGCGATCAACATGCAAATCTTCCTTGCCGGTATTCTTGTAGTCGGCGCTGGAAAGCAGGAGGTTGGGAAAGTCGTCGTAGACCTCGATCCGCACTGTGCGCTGAATGCCCGTGACTGCGGTATCAAGTGGGCGGGCGGGAATCTCCAGTTGCTTGCCCCGGCCCAATTTGCCAACGCTGTCCCGGAGCCTCACCTGCCCGAGGTCCAGGGCAAACTGAACTTCTTTGCCATCTCGCACCAGAAAATCACTGCCGTCTCCCCGCGGCTCGTCCAACGTGAGTTTCTGATCCCCCTTGAGCAGCGAGGCCTGCACGTACCCGGAAGGCAGAATCTGAAACTCGGCGGAACTCGTGGTCACGACGATGGGTCCTCCAAGTCGCACGTCCACTTTGATTTGGGAGGGTTGCGGCGGCGGCGTGGATTCGGTCTTGACCGTCGGACGGGTGCAGCTCAAGCCTAAACCGAACACCGCCGTCAGCATCAACAGCGACATCGCTGTACGAATCGGGTAAAACAACACTGCTTTCAATCGTCCCGTATTCATTGCCTTCCTCCCTTATCGACGCCTTTGCCATTGAACTGGTGAAACATTCGCTCGGCATTCAGGTGATAAATTTTTTCCAGCACCGGATCGGGCAACTCCAGTCCGTAGATTTCCCATCTGCCCTGCCCCGGATAGCCCCAGGGCTCGAAGGAATCATCCGCGGTCTCCAGCCAGCGAAAATGATTGCGATACAACGCCTCATCCATGCCGTTATCGGTGCCGAACATGATCCGGTCCTGATATTTCAGGAAAAACTCGCGAGCACGCCGGGGCTGTCGCCCCAGTTCCGCCTCCCGCGCTCCGAATTCAACCATCACGTTGGGATGCTGGTCGAGCATGCGCGACACCCAGTCGAGATTTTCCGGCCAGCCCATATGCAGTGAGACGAAAAGGGTCTCGGGGTGCCGGGCAAACACACGGTTGCGCGCCTCCAGCAATTCTTCCAGCTTGGGATACTGCGGACCGTAGAAGCTCCAGTCGGGATGCTCGATCAACTCCTCGTAGCGCTCATTGCTGGCATTCGTCGGAAGGAAAAAGGCTTCCGGATCGCCGCTGTGGATGGAAACCGGAATGCCCAAACGTCCGCATTCATGCCAGACCGGATCCAGCCGCGGATCGTCGATCGCGATCAGCTTACCGGTCTTATCACGTACGCCCAGGCCCAGATCCTTCAGCAGCTTGAGCCCGCGAGCCCCTCTGGCGACGGCATCGCCGAGCTGACGCACCATCTTCCCGCTGAAATCAGGATCGTCAATCTTGCTCCAGTCGATTTGGGTAAAAACGATGAACCGCCCCGGATAAGGCTTCACCATCTCGTCGATCACGTGCTGCAACTTCTCTCCCCACATGCCGGTCAGGATAACCACTGTCTTTACGTTGGTGTTATTCATGACTTCGATGACCCGCTCGGGAGCCATGTGCTCCTCGATGCGAGCCGCGTCGTTGATGTGGTTGTGTACGTCGATCACGTAGAACTTTGCTTTGGGGACTTCGTGGACGGGGACGTGAAGCATGGAGACGGGATGAAAATCCTTCAATAGCAGCGTTTTCTTTTGCTCCGCGTTTGCCGCGGACTTGTATCCGATTTGTGCGTCTGGCGTCGAAGATCGGCTCTGATCCTGCGATGGGTTCGCAGTTTGGGTCCTGGCAGCCGGGACGCAGAGAAGAAACGCCAGGACTAATTTCGCCTTCGAACCCACTATCCACCTCCGATCCGCAGGGACCGCTGGCAATTCATAAACGAAAGTAAAAGTAAGCAATCGTAACTATACAACAGGGTCCGGCACTATTCCTAGAAAAGTAGCAGCAGTTCAGTCTGAATTGAGAGGTGCTTAGCTCTCGTTGCGGCCTTGGCGGTAAATGACTATGACCGCAAAGTAGTCGTGGGCGAGGGCCCCTTCGACTTCGCTCAGGACAGGTCCGCGCCACACAACCACAGCAGCCTGTGCAAAAGTCGCACCAACTGATTAACCACCTCTTGCATCTTGATACCGGCGGGTCTACCGTCTGGAGAGAGGTCAAAAATGAAGTCACGCAAGGACAAAGTTCTGCTTAATCTGCTGCTGGGCACCGGAATCTATCTGCTTGATTCGATGCGCAATCGTATGGCCGGGACCGTCGACGACCTGAGGTCCAGGGCGCAGGACACGTATGAAACTGCTTCCGACCGGGTCAGCCGCGCCACCGACGTCATCCGCGGCGAAGACAGCAACAACTATGTGAGCACGGCTGCTGCGGCGCTGCTGGGGCTGGGGATCGGCGTAGGCGTTGGGTTGCTGCTCGCTCCCGCCAGCGGAGAAGAGACCCGTAACAACATCGCCGGCAAGGTCCGCGACATTCGCGAACGGATCTCCTCACGTGAAGGCGCGACCGGCACATACGGGGCGTAAGGTCGGTTTCGGACTTCAGACCTCAGCCGCCGGCTGTCTAATTTCCAGCAGACCGCGAGGTTCAGACCCGCAGGAACATGTGGTTCTGAGGTCCGAGGTCTGAAGCCCGAGGTCCCCGAGTTCCTATGGCTTGCGCTTGTAATGAATGGGCCAAACCACGGTCCAGGTCTTGCCGCCGTCTTTTGATCCCTCCCAACTCCAATCGAACTGGTCGGGGGTGATGTTCTTGAAGACCATGCGTTGCCGACCTTTGCTGCCATCGGGACGAGTCGCCTCGCGCCACAGGATCATCTGTCCGTCTTTAAATTCGCCGGCAAAATCGCGGTAGCCGCCTTCATTGTCTACCCAGGTGTTTCCATTTGCCCGCGGTCGCGTCGAAGATTAGCAGGTGAGACGGTTGATCACGGCGCGATAGCCAGGGGATAGTCCTGCTTGACGAGGCCTTTGCGGTCAAAGACTTTAACCGCAAAGTTCGCGAAGTTTGACGCAAAGGACGCAAAGTAAGGAACGCGTCTCCGACCACGGAGTCCGCCGCCTTCCGCATTGGGACTCGTCCGATTCCTGTGATACACCTTTATTCTTGAACTTCTCATCCCTCAGCCTGGAGCATGCGATCTTTCTCTTTGTTGCCGGCATCCTGGGTGGAGCCTTGAACGCGGTGGCCGGGGGTGGCAGCTTCGTGGCCTTCCCTGCTCTATTGTTCGCAGGGGTACCGCCCATTCCAGCCAACGCCACCAATGCCCTCGCCCTGTGGACGGGAGTAAGCGCCAGTGGCGGCGCATATCGCAACCGGCTGGATGTGCCCGGCCGTGTGTTGCTTCCCCTGCTCATCACCAGCTTCGTTGGCGGAATCATCGGCGCCTTCCTGCTGCTGAAAACCCCGGCACACACTTTCATGCGCGTGCTTCCCTGGCTGATGCTGGGGGCAACGCTGCTGTTCGTGTTTGGCAAACGGCTGGCGGGA
>JBGQIG010000031.1:0-14437 GCA_041498365.1 Terriglobia bacterium
GCCGGCCTTGATCGCTGCAGGCGGCAATGCGTCAGCCATGAGAACGCGCAGGACTTCTTCATGGCCCGCTGCCGGGTGCAGTTCGCGAATGCACGCGATGCGAGCCGCCACATGGGCTGCGGCGAAACTGTGGCCCTGCAAGTTGAATCTCTGAGGGCGGCCCGGCAACGGACGCGGATGCGGATGTGCCAGGAACACCCCCTTTTTTGCGCAATAGTAATATTCGTCCCAAGCGCAACGCTCGTCACCGGTGACGGCAATGATGCCGGCCAGGCAAGCCGGAAACAATTTACGTGCTTCTCCGTCGGTCGAAGCAACCAGAATAACGCCGCGCGCTGTCGCATAGTCGCAGGCCGCCTGGAGCACGTCTCGATCGTTCGCATTTTCGGTGCTCAGGCTACAATTGGCAATTTCGATGTGCCGGTCGGCAACCCAGCGGATCGCAGCCGCAACCACTTCGGCATCAGTGCGCAATGTTTTGTCGAACACCTTCACGCTGTAAAGTTGCGCGTCCGGAGCCTTGGCGCGCAAGACGCCGGCGAGGGCAGTGCCGTGGCCGAGGGAATCGTGCCAGCTTCCGAGGAAGTTCAGAGTTCCGTCCTGCCCTCGACAGACGTGAGTACCGCCCGCGACCCGCTGTACATGGGAGTGCTGTGCGTTAATGCCGCTGTCGATGATCGCCACTTTCACGCCGATGCCTGTTCCCACTGCAGGAGCGGCGCGAGAAGCAGGAATGGATCTTTTTGTGCACATATTCAGCTCAAAGCGGACTCAGCTGCGGGTCGCGCTGATGGAATGACAGTCCGTTGCAGCCGCTGATAAAGACCGTCTTCCGCGGCGAGTCGCTCATGAGTTCCTTCCTGAACGATCTCTCCCGCATCCAGCACAAAGATTGTGTCGGAGTTGCGCACCGAAGATAGACGATGGGTGATGACCACGCTGGTGCGCCCAGCAAGCCATTGTTGCAGCGATGCCCAGATGCGGGATTCCGTAAGGAGGTCGAGGGAACCGGTGGCCTCGTCGAAGATCCACACCGCGGCATTGCGGAGCACGGCGCGGGCGATAGCGAGGCGCTGGCGTTGCCCGGTCGAAAGCTTAAGGCCTCGCTCACCGATTACCGTGTTGAATCCTGCTGGAAGGGAATGGACAAAGTCCTCAAGGTCCGCCAAGCGAATAGCGGCGTGGATCTGCTCGGGAGTTGCCTGCCAGTTGGCATAACGCACGTTCTCCTCGATGGTGGCATGAAATAGAAACGGTTCGGCGCTGACGATGGCGATGGAGTCGCGCAAGCTGCGGAATCGCAAATCGCGAAGGTCTTGACGGTCCAGCAGGATAGTCCCGTCCTGCGGATCGTAGAAACGGAGCAGAAGGTCCACCATCGTGGACTTGCCGGCTCCGCTGCGTCCGACGATGGCTACCCGTTGTCCCGCGGAGATTCTGAGGTTGATATGTCTGAGAACAGGCTGTCCTGGCTGATAGGAAAAGGACACATCGCGGAACTCGACTTCGCCCCGCGCAGCGGGTAGGGAAATTGCTTCTGTTTTTTCGCGCACTTCAGGTTCGAGGTCGAGAAACTCCAAGAGGCGGTCGAGTGATACGCGCGCCCTTTGCAGACTGAGATAAAGCCCGATCAAGTTCTGCATGGGGCTCAAGACTCTCCCTTGATAAGCCGCGAAGGCTACCAGGCTGCCCAAGGTCATTTGCGCCGCGATTACGAGATGGCCACCGTACAGCAACAAGAGCAGGGTACTGAGGCTCAGAAAAGAAGAGGGGAGCGCGTTGGCATAGGCCGAAACAACCTGGTAGCGCAACACGGAGCGGACATAATCTTCGTTTTTCCGCAGGAGCTTGCCGGCTTCCGCTTCCTCTGCTCCGACTGTTTTGATCCATTTCATTCCCTGAAGAGATTCGAGCAGGGTGCTGCTCAGTTCGGCGTTGTCTTCCCGCACCTTGCGGGCCTGCGAAGCAATGCGCTGGCGATAACGCACCAGCAGATGGGTGCCCAGCGGCAAAAAGAAAGTGCACAGCAGGAAGAGCTTCCAATTGAGATACAGGAGAATACCGATGGTGCCCAGGAGGGTGAGAAGGCTCAACGCCAGATTGAACAGAGCATCGGTGCTGAGGGACTGAATTTCCGCGACGTCACTGCTGAGACGGGAGACGATTTCACCCGTTTTTGTCTCCGCAAAAAAGCGGGGCGAAAGGGATTGCAGGTGGCGGAAAAGAAACAACCGCATTTCCATTAGGACGCGGGCGGAAACCTGGGTGTAGAAATAGCGGGTGACCGCGCCGAGACCAAATCCCAAAATCACCAGCAGAGCAAGCACGAGAGCCAAGACCACGAGCAAGCGCTCGTTTCTGGCGATCAGTGCATTGTCCAGGAGGAACTTCGCCGCCAGGGGATAGGAAAGCCCCAGGAGGCTGGAAAGAAGCGACAGAAGGAAGACCCCGAACAACTTGCCCGCATGTGGACGGACGAAGGGCAGCACCCGGCGAAGTTGTGACAAAGGAGGCAGGGGCCGGTCGCGGACCGCCAAGCTCTGCAAGCTGTTCACTGCAGCAAAACCTCCGACAGAACGATTTCTATGCCTTTCCATGATTGGCGAATTTCTCGTTGCGCTTTTGCTGCTCCCAGCGTGCTGCCCGAGAATTGCGGACGAACTGGGAAGACTGCACTGGATTTGTTTCCAGTTCGTAGTAACACATTTCGCCCGGCACGCAGCGCGAAGGCGCCAACCGCACGCTCTGGGCATAATCCTGCACGTCTGCTTCGGAAGCGCCAGCCCGTTGCCGTGCTACCACCGCTCGAACCAGCCGCAGGCTCATCAACTTGCGCAAGGCGGACGCCTCCCGCCCGACAATTTTGAGCGAAGCAATGCCGATACGTTCGAAGAAAGGAATGGCGCAAAGCCCGCAGGGGCCCGGGGATACAGTGGCCCGGCCGGATTCTGAACAGGCAGCATTAGTGAGAATGCCGATGCGGCGGCGGAAATCTTCCAGCAGCCTTTCGGCCTTTTCTTCTTCTCCGTTGCGCCAAGGCTTCCCGGAAAGCTTAACGGTTTGCGCAGTCATCTTTATCAGGCCGGTGCAAAACGCACCGACGGAATGATGATGCGTGGTCAAGCAATTCGCTTCTTCAAAGATACAACCGTCGTTCAGGATAAACACTTCCATCTCCATTTGCGGGCCGGCGGCGGAGACAAGGCGGGCAATTTCAGACAAGGTCAGGCTACGAGGTAGGATGACACGCCGGATACCCATCGAGCGGAAGAACTGAATCGCGCTGCTGTTCAGCGAAGCGGCGACGGAACTCAAGTGCAAATCACAGGAGAAATTCTCTTCCGCCAGCGCCAGGAGAAGGCCCGGATCAGATACGATCAAGGCATCGGCGCCGGCCTCATGAACATACCGCCGGGCGAGATCCAAGACCATGGGCAATTGTTCGGCGGTGTAGGTCTGGGCATTGAGGGTGATGAAGACGGGCACGGAAACGCGATGGGCCTGTCCGATAACCCGGGCTAACTCACGAAAGGTGCGCAAGTTGCCGCCGACCGGACTGCGCCGGTTCAGCCAGGTGGCGCCGGTGTAGCGGGTCACCCATTCTTCCGGCACCAGGCCGCAGTAGAGTTCCTCAGCGCCATTGGCGAGGAGCATCTCCGTTTCTTCGGCAGAGTTTAGAGGTGCGAGAATCTTCACTGTGCCTCACATGGGCAAGCCGGGCTCATAAACCAGCCGCGCCACGCCTTTGTCTTCCGCGCACTGCAAGAAACTGTGTAAAGTTCTCTCTTCCGGAAAATAAAAAAACGTGTTCCCGCGCTGAAAAAATCTTGTGCCGTCGGTCGGCAGCGTTGAACCTCTGAAAATGTGTATGGTCATGTACTCCCAGCATTCGAGACGGCACTGAGTGCCGGGCCGGAACCGCTGGCTGCCTTCCACATGCAGGGAACTCACCATACAGTGCCTTCCGGTGGTCACAAAACCGAAGGGGAAATAGCAAGATATCTGGAAGGGAAGCTGGCGGAAATCGAAGTCCGGAATCTGCGGGAGGATGTCCATTTCCACCGTGGTGAGCCCATAGCGATTCATGATGCTGCGAAGGAACGGCGTGTCTGGGCCGATCGGCTGTAGGCTCAAGCGAATCCCAGCCGGCGCATTCGGCGCGTTATAGAGTGGAACGACCCGCGGGTCCCGCAGGGCTTTGTTCAGCAAACGCCCGCGGACAGGATGCAGACTCGGGAATTCGCGATGCATGAGCTCGAGGGTTCCCCAGTCGTTGAATACGACCTCGACGTGGTGTCCCTGCCGGCTCAACCAGGCAAACAGAACACGCAGCGCATCCAGACCGTCGTCGGTGACGGGCGGGGTCAGAAAGGTAACCTCCACCTGTCTTCGCCACATTATTAAACATGCGCTGGAGAGAGCGTCCAATGAAGGGAGCAAGTTCTCGCAAAATTCATTTCCCAAGTAAGCGCGGCGCGGAGGAGCCTGTCGGACGGCCTCCTGAAACAAACCGGCAGCCGAGGTTTGCAAGTCCCGCAGTGGGATCTCGCAGAATTGCAGCGGGTCAGCGAGGAGATCGTCCCAGTATTCAGCTAAGCCTGGATTTCTGAGGTGGACGGTCCACTCCATCGCAAGATACTCCCGGACTCGCTATGTTCCGCTCCCCGAAGGGAATGCTGGAACCACGGATGTTCTCGGCCTTCTTCGACGCTTCATTCTATCTGTCTGCGAAATCTCCAGCTACCCCGCCATCTTCAGGCCGAACTGGAATTCTCAGCGCGGCGCCCCTGAGGGCAGAGCAAGAAATGCAATGCTGGCATCGCCGGGCAGATCCAGGGTCTTCAGCAACTTCAATGATTCCGCATCATAGACATGAATGAAATGAGCTGCACCGGAAACGTACAATTTCTTGCCGTCGCGGCTGATATTGACGATGTAGCACGTATGTCCCAGGTCCACTACCTTAAGAAGTTTTCTTTTCTCTAAATCCACTGCGACCAACTGGGCCAACACGCCGTAGGCGCGTTTGCGGTTCGGAGAGACCACGGTTGAGTACAGGGGAATCGGGGGACGGCCCAGGTCTACCAAGTCCAGCTTGCCCGTTTCTTCATCAAGATTGCCTAAGCCATACATGTCCCTGCCGGTGATGGGATCTGTAGTGTAATAAGGTACGCTCAAAATTCTGCTGCGTTCGGGTTGGGCGAAGAACGCCAGCATATCAAGCGGACCCTGATCGGGCTGGTGGACCGTCCCCAACGGGAGGGTGTGGACGATGCGGCCCTGGTTGACATCGATGTAGTAGAGATCACGGCCGGAGGCCACGATACGGCCATCACCCGTGACCACCAAGGCACCAACGCCCTGAGGAACTTTGGCAACTTTCTGTGTTTTTCCCGTGTGCAAGTCCAGCGACCAGATTTGCGGCGGGTCCAGTTTGTATTCATCTTGCAGTTCCCGGACGGGTTTCACGTGCAAGTATAGGAAGTCGCCCTTGCGGCTGAGTGTCATGCCGAAGATGGTCAGCCGGTAGCCGGGGGGAGTGAGGTTGAAGACGCGCTCCACCGTGCGAGTTTGCAGGTTGACAGCTTCGACCTGAGTGCGGCTTTCTGTGGTGGCATAGACCCACTTGCCGTCCGGAGAAGAAACGAGTTCCCGGGGATTGCGGCCCCGAGTCTGAATTTCTCCTATGATTGCGTCGCGACCGCCGTCGAAAATAAGCAGCGAGCGCGGATGCATGGGAACTATGTACAGCTCCGGCTCCTGAGCGGATATTTCTGCTGTGGCCGAGAAGAGAATTGTGAAGAGCGCAACCGATGAGACACAAACCCGCGCTAGAAATAGATAGTGGGAAGCAGGGGCCGTTGCACTCATGTAATCGCTCCAAGTGCGTGGTTGCAGACAATTCTCCGAGCGCACAGAATCAGGCCGCGAGCCAAGTATCGCTTACCAGGACCGCCAAGGACACGCGCGGGGCTGCCCGTCCCTAGAGGGATAGGGATACCATATGTTGGCCCCCAGTCCCTATGGGTTCTCCTCTCTACCAACTGAACTTAATCGCGAACTGGAGTTCGCGTGGGGGATAAGCTTGGGTTGACTTGCCAAAGGTGGAAAAGGCCGTACTCAGACCTCCCGACTGGCGAAGACCGGCAAGTCCGAGATCCGAATCCGGCAAATAGAGATTGACCCGGTTGAACAGATTGAAAGCCTCGGCACGGAACTGAATGCGTCCCTGCTCACCCAGGAACTTCGCATGTATGTTCCGCACGAGGGAGAAGTCCGTAGCCATATAGTTGGGACCACAGAACGTGTTGCGCCCGAGATTGCCGTTAGCAGGCGCGTCTGGTGCCGGCGTAGGAAAATCCGCGGGTTGAAATAAGCCGTTCACGTAAGCATGCGGTGATTTGCAGCCCACGCTGTTGCCAAAAGCCGGAGTGTTGGGGCGATCGTAGGCGTTGCCGGTTGGCGGCGCTTGGGCGGCGCCGCCCCCGTCCCCATTGTAATCGACGACCGAGTTGTAGACGGTGAAAGGTCTGCCCGACTCGTAGGAAAAGAAGGCATTGATCTGCCAGTTGCCTAGCAGGTTGCGCACCAGGGCGCCGCTCTTCGAGAACTTGCCAATCTCCCAGACGCCGTTGGCGGTAATCCGATTCCGGATGTCGAAGCTGGAACGTCCGTAATCAAGCCGAGGCTTAGAGGCATCCTGGGTTCCATTGTAGCCGGTCCCTGCTCCGATAAAATCGCCGGCGTTGGCGTCATCCTGCAGGTTGAGCACTTTGCCATAGGTATAGCTGGCTTGCAGGAGGTAGCCGTGATTGAACTGCTTCTTTAGCTGTATCGAAGCGCCGTTGTAGTTAGAGTATCCGCTGGTGTTGAGGTAATCCAATGTTCCCAGGAAAGGCTCAGCCAGAAGGCAGTTAGGACGGCCAAGAGGAATGATACATGTGGGGCTCGGGGGGAGTCCGCCGGCGGTGACGCGGTTGGGATCATTTGTGAAACTAAGACGGTGCCCCTGATTGCCGGCGTAACCCAGCTCAATCAGCCAGTTGTTGGCCACTTCATACTGCAGAGTCGCGTTCCATTGTTCGACGTAAGGAGTGCGCAGGTGCTGGTCAATAGCCAGCACTTCTGAGAAGGTGCAGCCATTCGGTCGGGTGGGATCCAGCAGCCCACTCGAGTCTAGGCCCCCGCCATAAACAACTCCACCGACGGCAGGAGGAAGCGCGGGGGGGAATTGGAAGACGTTCGCAACGCTGTAAGTGGGCATGGCACAGTTGGTTAAGCCGGGCGCAGCCAGAATTAACGTGCTATACGGAGGAGTAAAGCGGGATGGTTCGGTGAGCAGATCGCTGTGTATCCGGTCATAGTTGATGGCCCAGGCACCGCGCACGGAGAATTTCCCCTTGCCGGTGGGGTCCCAGGCGATTCCCAAAAGCGGAGCGAAATTACGGTAGTTGGGCTGGTACATTTGGTTCAGTTTGCCCAGCGTAGCACCGGCGAGTTGCTCCTGGATCGTGCTTCCGGGCCCCAAGGTCATACCTGCCTGTTTGCCGTTGGTTTCCTGAACCACGCCGAAGTATTCCCAGCGCACGCCTGCGTTAACGGTCAAATGCTTCCGAATTTTCCAATCGTCCTGGTAGAACCAGGCAAAGTCGCGCCGCCGAAAATGGCGCTGATGGTTGGAACTCACAACGATGCTCTGGCCTGTAATGGGATCAATTTGAGTTACGTAGCCGAAGGGGCTATCCGTAACTAGGCTGCCTAAGCCAAAGAATACATAAACGCCACGGCCAGCCACATCGAAGGTGCTGGCCTCGAGGTCGTGGTTGTATTCCACCCCCATTTTCATGCCGTGCCGCCCCCGCGTGAGGAGAACGGTATCCTTAAAGTTGATCGCGTTGTTCGTAAAATTGATGGGGATAAAAAAGTCCGCGCCGAAACCCAACGTCAGGTCAAGCATGAAGAAGTTGGGGACGTTTTCTGGGAAAGCGCTGGTCTTGGCCTGATTGTACATATAGCCAAAACGGAAGTCGTTCACCATACTTTGACCGAAAAGATGGGTATAGCCCACTGCCAGATTGCCGATGAAACCGTCGCTAGGACGGCGAAAGCCGCGCATGATGCGGCCCAGACCACCGATGGTAGTGAGTTCGCCCGCTCCGGAACTCCGCGGATAATCTCCTAGCCAGCGCACGAAAAACCTGTCGTTGATTTTGACGTTGTGATCCAGGCGAACAATATACTGGTCCGTCGAGGTGCGATTGATGGCCTGGCCAACCCCGATGCCGATATCCGGAGCGCCGCCTGGCTGGATTCCCAGGTTTACGCCCGTACCCGGCAAAATAGTCGCTGGACCGGGGAAGTTCTGGAATAAGGAAGCGGCCACGCTACCCGGGAAATTCGACACGACAAATGACCGCAATTCTGGAGTTTCGACCTGCACTTCGCGAGTGGTGCCGCGCTTCTCGCGAAAGCCTTCATAGCCCAGGAACCAGAATGTCTTGTCCTTCCGGAGCGGGCCGCCGAGAACGAATCCGAACTGGTTGTGGATCAAGGCAGAGGGAGTATTGGCATCGAAGAAATTACGCGCGTTCACGGCCGCATTGCGGTGGAATTCCCATGCCGAACCGTGAATCACATTGGTGCCCGACTTGGTGGCCACATTGACATCCGTACCGAAATTCCGTCCAAACTCGCGCGCGAAATCGTTTGTGGAAACCTGGAACTCCTGGACTGCGTCCAGGATGGGTGCAACGGCGGGTATTCCTCCCAGACCGTTGTCATTATTGGGCGCACCATCCAGCATGAAATTGGCCGAGCGGATGTTCTTTCCATAAGAGACAAAACCCATGTCGTAGACGGAGACGTTGTAATAGGTGGGCATTTGAACTCGCGTGGGGGCCGTTCCAGGCTCCAGCACCGGGAGCTGGAAGATGTTACGGCGCACGAGAGGCAACTCCTCTATCTGCTTCTGTTCGACAACATTGGTGATGCCCGCTTCCTCGGTATTGACCAGCAGCGGCCGGTCGGATACCTCCACGGTTTCTTGCACCGTGCCCACCTGCAGTGTGACCTGAATGCGGCTGGTCTCGCCCACATGCAAAGTCACTTGCGACGTCAGAGAAGTCTTAAATCCCGCCTTCTCAACCCTTACATCATAGGTTCCAGGTGGCAGGTCGGAGATACGGAAAAGACCATCCGTGTTCGAAGTGTCGGTGCGCGTCTGATTGGTACCGAGGTTGCGCACCGTCACGGTGGCGCCGGCGAGCGTACCGCCACTGGCATCCTGAACGCTGCCCACCAGGGTGGCGTTTGTCAACTGGCCATAACTGGTTCCCGTCGCAGCCAGAATTGCGGCGAGCAGGAATCCAAGGAGTACGGGGAAATTGCTCGGACGAAGTTTGCTGATCATGGTGGCCCTCCTCCGTGAACACTGTGCAAATTGCGAGGCCCTGAGATGAATTCCCCACTGACAGTCACAGCCGCCAGGCCGGGAGCATCCATCGAAAGCAGAAAACGTCCTCGACTGCACCCTGCCCGGCCCGATTTCCCCTCGACATTTATGTTACAAAATTTGTGTGTACGTGTGATGGTTTGCAACGATATAATTCGCCCCGCGCGTTGTCAAGGAACTTTTGCTGAGGGCTCCTCTGCGGAAGCGCGGTGGGTAAGAAGCAGCATTCCCTGGCTGACGAACTCGCAAGTTTTGTTGCAACACGTAACTAGGAGGCTTGTGAAAGCTCGCCGGGCCATCTTTGAGATTTACCTGGACTACGTGCAATACTACGGTGGCTCTATCCGAGTACGCAGCCTGCTGCGTCTCTGCGAAGAGCTGGGGTTCACGGGCGTGGCGGTGCGGGCGGCGCTTTGCCGCTTAACACAGCAGGGCTGGCTGGAGCGCGGTACCTTTCAGAAACAGAGTTACTATTCCTTGAGCGCGACGGGCAAGGAACGCGTGGAAGAAGCCGCCCCCCGTATCTTTGGCCCACACACCGACAAGTGGGATGGTCAGTGGATCATCTTGACCTATTCACTTCCGGAAAAGCTGCGGCGTCTCCGGGAGCAGTTGCGGCGGGAATTGATCTGGCTCGGCTATGGCTCGCTGACGCCGGCCACGTGGATCATCCCCAAGCCAGTCGTGGAGCTCACACTCCGACATCTCGCGCTGCGCCGTCTGGACAAGTATGTAAACTTGTTTCAAGCGCGGCACATCAACTCCCTGGCCAATGCGGAACTGGTCAGCCAATGCTGGGATTTGGGAGGGGTGCAGAAACGCTATCGTGAGTTCATCAGGACCTGGGAACCGTTATGGCGTTCTTACCAGGGAAGATTCAATACCGGGGATCCGTCGGCAGAAAACATCTGTTATGTGTCCAAGATGCGCTTGTTCCACGAATACAGCAGGTTTCTCTACTTGGACCCGGGTTTGCCCATCGAGTTGCTGCCCGAAGGTTGGCTGGCGGGGGAGGCCTGGCAGGTCTTCCGAAAAACTTATTTTTTGCTGACCGAGCGAGCGCTCAATTTCTTTGAAAGCAATTTTCAAGGCCCACCTCACACCCAGGCGGAACAACGGGAGGGGCGGCAGAAGGTCATGCAAGGCGTGCTGGAACTGGTCTAGTTTTATCGCCATGCCAGGAGAATCGGGATGAAGGCACAATTCGGCGCGACCTACCGGAGTGCTGACGTCGAATGCCTCGCGCGCGAACCGTTGGAGGCACTCCAGCTGGCCAAGTTGCGGCGCGTCCTGAAGCGTGTGTACAAGGCGGTTCCTTTCTACCGCGAAAAAATCGAGGGAGCGGGAATCCATCCGGATGATTTCCGCAGCCTGGAGCAGTTGCCGCAGCTGCCTTTCACCTGCAAATCGGATTTGTGGGCCAACTATCCGTTCGGCCTGCTGGCCGTGCCGCGGGAGGCGGCTGTCCGGGTGCATGGTTCGTCGGGCACCAAAGGGCGGCTGACTTTGGTGGCTTACACGCAGAGCGACATCGATCACTGGGCGGAATTAATGGCGCGCGGCTTCGTGGCTGCCGGAGCCAAGCCGGGTACGCTAGTGCTCAACGCCTACGGCTATGGACTGTTTACCGGCGGCCTGGGTTTTCATTACGGCGCGGAACGTCTTCCGGCAACGGTGATCCCCTCCTCCGGGGGAAACACCGTGCGCCAGTTGCAGCTCCTGGAGGACTTGCAGCCGGAAGTGCTCTGCTGCACGCCGTCTTTTGCACTGACCATCGCAGACCAGCGGGAGCGATCTTATGCGAAGAAACCTTTAAATCTGAAGATCGGCATTTTTGGGGCGGAACCCTGGACCGAGGCCATGCGCGCCCAAATTGAACAACGATTGGGTCTTCTTGCTCTGGACGCTTACGGGTTGTGCGAGGCAGGGGGGCCGGGGGTGGCCCAGGAATGCGCTCAGGCTAGGCATGGCCTCCACATCTGGGAGGATTTTTTTTTGCCCGAGGTTGTAGATCCGCAAACGGGTGAAGTCCTTCCACCGGGACAGGAGGGAGAACTGGTCATCACAACGCTGGATCGGGAAGCAATGCCGCTGATCCGCTATCGCACCGGAGACATCACGGCGCTGGAGACCGGGACGTGCGCTTGCGGGCGGACACACGTCCGGATGCACCGCGTGCGCGGGCGGCGGGATGACATGCTGATCATACGCGGTGTGAACTTCTATCCCTCCGAGGTGGAGAACGTCCTGCTCAAGTTCGGCGAGGTCCTTCCTTTCTACCAGATTGAGGTGGACCGGCCGGCGACGCTGGACAGGTTGATTGTGCGCATCGAATGCCATCAGAGAATCATGGACGCTCCCGGCCTCGGCGGGGAGCTCGCCGTCAAGCTGCAGGAAGCAATTATCCATTACTGTGCCGTGCGGGCCGAGATTGAACTGCTGCCTGGGGGCTCTCTGACGCGCAGCGAGGGCAAGGCGCAGCGCGTGGTTGACAAGCGGCCTAAAGCATGACCAGAGAAGAGATTTTGCCGTGACGAGTGGCAGATTGTGAAAACACGAGGAGAAAAGAACGATGGAATTGGCGACCATGCGTTACCGGATTGAAGGCGCGATTGCCCATGTGACCTTGAACCGGCCCGAGACATTGAATGCCATGAATTTGCCATGGGCACAGGATTTTCTGACGATCACCGAAACTTTGGCGCGAGAGAAGAAAGTGCGCGTGATTGTGATTTCCGGCGCCGGGCGCGCTTTCTGCAGCGGCATTGACCTGAAGACTCTGGTGCACGACGGCTTTCCAATGGAATGGTTCCGCATCTACGAGCGCGCTTTGCGCAACCTGGAAATCATGGACAAGATCGTGATTTGCGCGATGCACCGTTATTGCATCGGCGGCGGAATGCAGGTGGCACTGGCTAGCGACATCCGCATTGCCAGCGAGAACACCGAGTTTGCGCTAACTGCGGTCAAGGAGTGCCTGATTCCCGGTATGGGCACGTTCCGGCTGGCGCGTTACGTCGGCCTGGGCCGGGCGAAGCGTATCATCCTTTCCGGCGAGTACATCAATGCCCAGGAAGCCTATGACATGGGATTGGTGGACTATCTGGTTCCGGATGCCGATTTCGAGCGGCGAGTGAAGGAGGTAACTGACGTTTACCTGAAGACGAACTCCGAGGGTCAACGGCAGTCCAAGCGTCTCCTCGATATGTCTCTCGACCTCGAATGGGAACCCTTTCTGGAGGAGTACCTGATTGCCCAGAAAACAACACTGAGTTCGCCCGAGCATCTGGAAGCTGCCAAACATTACCGGGAGAAGGGGGAACACCGGTTTTGAGTTGAGGAAAAGCACTCCGACGGAAAAGCGTTGAGCCGCGGTGCCGTATTATGAGCCGGGCTCGGTTACAAAAACACAGTGCGCCCCCGCCGTTGCGGGTTCCACTGCCAAACCATAACCTGCTTCGAGTGCGCGCTGATTGATATCTGTCGTCCCCTTGGGCACACGTGCTCGCATAGCCTGCAGAAGAGCCTCGAGGGTGACCAGGCCGGAGAGCTTCGCGATTGCGCCCAAGCAAACCATGTTTGCCACACCCTCGCGTCCGGCTCTTATTTTTGCTGTCTGCAGGAGGGGGACACTAAACACTTGGAAGTCACCCGAATGGAGTTGCTGGACTCGCCGCGAGTCCACGATGAGCAGGCCTCCCTTTTTCAGCATGGGCCAGTACTTGTCGCAAGCTTTCTGTGTCAGGCACAGCAGCATATCGAGCTGCGTACAGATCGGATAATCGATCGGCTGATCGCTGACCACCAGGTCCGAACGACAGCCGCCGCCGCGCGATTCCGGACCGTAGGACTGCGTGTAGGCAACGAACTTGCCGCCGTAGACGCCCGCGGCTTCGGCCAGGATAGCCCCGGCCAGGACCAAGCCCTGTCCGCCTTCTCCGCTCAGCCGGACCTCATAACGCTCCATTGCTATCACCTCGCCTGCAGAGCCGGCTGAATCACCGTCTGTTCGTAATGGGCCGCATATTCGGGGCGGGCTTCCTGATGCAGGATACCGGTCAGCAGCTTGCCTTTGACGCGCTCCGGCGGCAGTGTGGCGGCGATTTTGGCGTCGATCACGTTCTGTTTCTGGGCGAGGATCTGATCGGCGGGATTGCCCAGCCGGTTGAAGCGGCCGAAAAATTCGGGACAGTCACTCAGGATTTCAACAAATGAGAAGCCCTCATGTTGAATGGCTGCCACGATCAGTCTCTCAAGCGCCGTAGGTTCGAATGTGATGCCACGCGCCACGAAGCTGGCACCGGCGGCTTCGGCCAGACGGCAGGAGTCAAACGGAGTCTCGTACATACCGTTGGGACTGGTCGTGCTGATTTTGCCCTGGTGTGTAGTGGGTGCAAATTGCCCGCCGGTCATGCCGTAAATCTCGTTGTTAAGCAAAAGGCAGGTCAAGCCGATATTGCGGCGCGCGGCATGAATCAGGTGATTGCCGCCGATAGAAAGGCCATCCCCATCGCCAGTGATGACGATTACCGTTAACTCCGGGCGTGCCAGCTTGATGCCCGTCGCGAACGCCAAGGGGCGGCCGTGCGTGCTATGGAGAGTGTTGAAGTCCACGTATCCTGCCAGGCGGCTGGAGCAACCGATGCCGGAAACAACCACGACTTCGTCCTTGCTCAGCTTCAGTGAATCGATAGCCCGCAGCATGGCGCTCAAAACTATGCCGTGACCGCATCCTGGGCAGAGCATGTGCGGAAACATTTCCATCCGCACGTATTTCTGAAAATCAAACATGGGCGCCCTCCTGTTGCAGCGCGGAAGAGATTTCCTCGGGCGTGATGGTTTCTCCCGTTGCCTTGAGGCAAGTGGTAATGCGCTTGTTTTTTCCAACCGCCCGCTCGACTTCTCCCGCCAGCTGGCCGAGATTCATCTCGGCGACGACAATCCGGTTCGCGCGCTCGCATACCGCCGCGAGTTCTTCCAGGGGAA